>JAISDH010000278.1 GCA_031264975.1 Bacteroidales bacterium | reverse complement strand
TCCTGTAACTTACATACTTTGTCTAATATATCTTTATTAGATTGAAAAAAATGTGATGCCATAGCAACTGCGTACTTTTGTATTGTTATATTAGGCGAGTCAAGCATTGCATCGATATTAAACAAATCCTCTCTTTTTGTCAAATACACATCAATTGCCCACTCATGTATTGAGTTAATATTATTTTGAGAAATGAATTGTTTTGCTCCTCGAAGGATAGGAACTCCTACGTTGGGTAGAAGTCGCAATGCATGGGAAGCGATATTCATATCAGAGTGATCGATATATGATAACAATAGCCAATCAGCCAGTGTATTTTTTTCTTCAGCGGAAACAATAAGTACTTCTAAACACGTATACACATCAATGTTATTATTCCTTGTTATTAATAGATCCGCAATTTCATCTACTAGAGATGTTGTAGACTTACCGGATTCCAACAATGCATAAAGTAAAGAATTGATAACAGTAATATCAGGATGATTTAATAATGGGCGTAACCTTTCAACAGGATAACCATTACGAATATACTCCGACATAACAGCGGAATCGAAACATTTATCACTATGTAAAGTTTCGTACACGATGTTATCTACCGAATCTAAAAAAAATTGTTTTTTACGTAAGCTCGATTGCCTGCTTTGATGTACCATAATAAAAAAGTATAATATTGTTGTCCATTAGGAATCTTCTAACAAACTCGTTTGCCAATACAATAACAAAAGATTATGTAAATTTTAAAATTCTTATTTCTTTTTTCTTTTCCTCATAGCTTTTTCGTAAGCAGCACGGCGGATGTCATTGGGATCGGGAGGCGGGTATATTTTATCAAATTTCGCACCGGTAAGTTTGTTTTTGTTTACAATATCCACGAAATCGTCTGTAACATAAATATCAAACAAACGACGTGGTTCTGTTTTGAAAATCAAAACATCATTCAGCATATCTTCATGAAAGTACGGTACAAAACGAGCAGATGAATCTATATATTTAGGTTTCCTTAATTCTTTTTCTCTTTGTGTTTGAAGTTCCCATTTGATTATTGACTTGTCCATGTCCAATATATATTCAAGATTAAAAGTTGTTAATACTCTCATGACGTAGAGAAACTCATTTTGTTGTAATCTCATGGGCAAAAATTCTACTTTATTTTGTAGATGTGGTTCTAATACAGTGACCGCATGTTTTGAAAATAATATCCCACCGCTTAAAGTCCAGCACTTAGATATATCACCTTCTAATGTTTCCGGTGTTGGATACACGAGTTCATCAGAATCGTCGTCGTAATACGGTTTTTCATCAATCCATTTGAGATCCAACGGTTGCCAGCAACTTTTTATTGGCTTTGGGTCGAATAGAAATGCATCTTCAACAACTTCAAGGTCTTCATATTTTTCATAGTTAATATGATAACCCTTATATTCTGAATCCAAATCAAGTTTAAAACAAAATACATTCATAATTTTAACTTCACCTTATACATGACCATTTTTGGTCTAATTTTTGCCGTCCACCGCTAGCGCACTGGTTTGTGACAAACAATATGAAAAAACTCCCAAAGAACCGGGATATTCTGCTTGTTCTTTGTTACAAGGGCAATAAACAATCTTATTGTCTTCATCAATAGCGATAGTGTCACAATATCCCAATTCACCAAGTATCTGATATTGTTTATTCGAAAGATTTATATAAGCCAGACGCATTGGAATACTACAAACAAATGCATGTTCCATATCTGTAAAGTAAAAAGAACCATAATAAAATATATCACAACCAAATATCTCTTTTGACCATTTTCGTTCTAATTTATAAGAACGGACATGTTCTATATGAATTTTGAACGGATAGATTTCTATTTTCCAGATGTCGATGCAACGATTTTTTATATCACCTATGAAGACTAACGAATCATCAGCAGATACACTAACGAAAGTGATATTCGAATAGGTGTGTGGAATAATTGCTATTGGAAGTCCTGTTTGCGTATCAATAATATACACAATTCCTCTTTGAGTTGATATCAATATCAATTTTCTTGATTTGAACAAATGAAAGAATTTAATTTTTGAGTCCGGTTTGAATAAGCATTTCACGCCACGATGATTACAAAAATCAATCTGATAAATAAACCGATTGGTATGTGAAATAATAGAAGTGTTCTGAATAGAAAAACGAGGGCATTGGCAATATTCAAGTAGTGGAATACAAAAAATTTGTTCTGAAATCCTATCATAAACCTTTACTTCTTTATACTGTGAAAAGCATGCTAATACAAAACGCGTATCTTCTGACAAATCAGCGTGATATAATTCAATGCCATCATAAGGAGACCATGAAAAATAAGATTTTTGTAACTTTGTGTCCCATAATAATAATTTCCCGTCACGTCCTGCAGTCAGTAATGAATTATGATTATAGGAAAAGACTAAAGATTCTATAAGATCCGTATGCCCTTTTAATATTTTAACTTGCTTAAAAAATATCATAGTTCTACTAAAACTGTTTTAAAATTCAGGGGCTGAACACGGCAACACAACAACGTGGAGCGGTTGTTCAAGGGTGAGGTCTATCGCCTTACCGGCTACGGTATAACTTTTATTTTGTTTTAACATTCGTCGCTGTCGCCAAAGTAGTCGTCGTAGGTGCTTCCTTCTTTTGATTGGTTTTCTATGTCTTGAAATGCATGAAATTGGAGTTCTGCCGTTCCATCGTCAATTTCAGGATAAGTTGATGCGTACTGTAATATTTTATTTTTGAGTAGTGAATACAGATGAAAATTTGTGTACAGTGTAGCCAATGCCCACCCCGCAATTATTTTATCATCGCAATCCAGAAGCGGTAGTAAATATTTTTCATCACCTTCTTCAGCC
>JAISDH010000252.1 GCA_031264975.1 Bacteroidales bacterium | reverse complement strand
ATATATATATATAAAATGAAGAAAAAAATATTTGTTAGCGGATGTTATGACATGTTGCACAGCGGACATGTAGCATTTTTTGAAGAAGCGGCGACGCTTGGCGATTTATATGTCGGAATCGGTTCTGATGCAACTATTTTGGAACTGAAAGGCAGAAAAACAATAAACACCGAACAGGAAAGACTGTATATGGTACAGTCCTTGAAAGCGGTTAAACGCGCTTTTATAAATAAAGGTACCGGAGTGCTTGATTTTAAGGATGATATTCTCGAATTGAAACCCGATGTATTTTTAGTAAACGAAGACGGACATAATCCGGACAAAGAAAGCTTGTGCAAAGAATTAGGTATAGAATATGTTGTCAGCAAGAGAATACCTCATGGAAATCTGCCGGTTCGTTCCACAACAGCGCTGAGAAAAGAATGTAATATACCGTACAGGATAGATTTGGCGGGCGGATGGCTTGATCAGCCGTATGTTTCCAAGTATTATCCCGGCCCGGTACTGACCATATCTGTAGAGCCGGATTATGAATTCAACGACAGAAGCGGAATGTCCACAAGCACAAGGAAAAAAGCTATCGAACTCTGGCAAACGGATATACCTGTCGGCGACAGGGAGAAACTGGCGAAAACGTTGTTCTGTTACGAAAATCCTCCCGGAAAAACGGAAATAAGCGGCTCGCAGGATTCTCTGGGCATTGTCATGCCGGGACTTAGCAGGCTGGATTACAATGGAGAATACTGGCCCGAAAAAATACATTCGATATTTGACTGCGATATCATGGACTGGCTTGAAGAACACATCCATCTCATTTCCCTTTCGCCGCGTTCGGGGGAATACAGCGTGCTTTCCGAAACTTATATTAATACTGAGAATGCCAAAGTCTTGAGTGAAGCGGCAAACGAATGCTGGGATGCAATAATGGAAAAAAATATAGGAAAATTTTCCGACAGTGTACGGAAATCATTTGAAGCTCAGGTAAAAATGTTTCCTAAAATGGTAGACAGTAAAGTTTTAGAGAACATCGAATACTGCAAGTCAAAGGCCTTGGGCTGGAAGCTGTCCGGAGCAGGCGGTGGCGGATACCTTATATTAATAAGCGATAAACCGGTAGATAATTCTTTAAAAATAAGAATAAGGAGAGTATAAGTACTGAAGTATGGAACAGTTGACGCAAATATTTTATACAGTATTTTACAGTTCTTTTGCAGGATAAAAACTACGGAAACAAAATAGAACAAATCAGTTATTGAATTTTAAAAAATGTTAAAAAAACATGAATTACAGTGTAATATATTAAATTTTACAAAAAAAAACAGTGAATATAAATTTTATATGTACATTTGCCCGTTTTTTCAGAGCTATGACTTTCGATAGTTATTGGCGTTTTTGGGGAAATGGTCAAAGTTAAAGTGTTTAAAGTTGAAGTTAAAGAATATTAAAATTGATATGTGTGCAAATAAAATATCTATATTTGCACTCGATTTAAAGAAAATGGTTGTCCAGATGAAAAAAAGTTTTGTATTGTTAGCTGCCTTTATCCTGTTCACGAGTGTTTTGTTTGGACAAAACACAAAAAAGGCGGATAAGGCATTCAGTGAAGGAAGGTATTATGAAGCTATTCAAGAATATGGTTTGCTTGAAAGCAAGGCTACCGATCCTCAAATTATGAGTCATATAACATTCAGTATTGCCGAGAGTTATAGAAGAATGAATCAACCCGAAAAAGCAGAACCTTATTATGTTAAAGCTATCAAGGGAGGCTATATGCTTCCTGATGTTTACTTCGGATATGGAGAAGTTCTCCTTAATCTGGCAAAATATGATGATGCACGGAAACAGTTCGAAATATTTAAAAGGTCTAATCCTGAAAATAAGCTGGTAGACGTCAAAATCGCCTCGTGCGAATTTGCGAAAGTGCACAGCATGGAAAATCCCAAATTCAAACTCCAGCCAATGGAGACGCTGAATACAAGGGGAAGCGAATACGGGATAGCGTATTTTAATGATAACCTGATATATGCATCAACCGGAAATCCTGCCGAAGGAGGCGGTAAACAGGTTGACATATCTCCGCGAACAGGTTTACCCTATTCCAAATTTTACATGTCCATAGCTTTCAACAATACCTATAATAAAGGGGAATTGGTAAATGGACTTAATAAAGGTAACAGCAAAAGAAATGAAGGAACATTTTCATACGATCCCGTCAATAATCTGGGATATTATACAAAATGTATAGGTTCTAACAAATCGGAACAGTGCTATATCTTTTTTGCGGAATTTAAAAACAATCAATGGAAAGAAATTGATAATCTGAAAATTGAAAACCGTAAGGAGCCTATTGGACACCCGTTTGTTACGTCCGATGGCAAAAGAATATACTTTGTTTCCGTTATGGAAGGAGGATACGGGAAATCAGATATCTGGTACACCGATAAATATCCCGACGGTACATGGAGTAAACCGATAAACCTCGGACGTGAGGTAAATACTCCCGGAAACGAAATGTTTCCTTTTGTTGCAGGCGACTACTTGTTCTTTTCTTCCGACGGACATCCCGGATATGGGGGTATGGATATTTTCGCGTCCAAAATAGACGGGAACATACATGGAACCGCAATCAATCTCGGGAAACCTTTCAATTCTTCGCAGGATGATGTGAATCTTATTGAGAAATACGATTTTTCAGAAGGAATGCTGGTAAGTTCCCGCCGTTCGGCAAATAATGACGACATATTCAGGTTCGAAGGTTATCCTTCATCCTTAACTGCTTCGGGCAGAATATACGATTCCGTCAGCAATCAGCCAATGAAGGGAATTGCCGTGGAAGTGAAAAAAGCCGGTAAAATTGTCGAAAAATTAACGTCCGACGACAGCGGCAAATATGTATTTTATGTAGATCCCGATTCATCGGCATACGACCTGTCTGCTTCGGTATTGCGCTATAATCCAATATCACGCACATACCATTCAATTGTAGAACGGTTTGCCGCTTTGAACGGCTGGGATTTGCCGATGAAAAGCAGCGACGCTTATATTTCCGGTATTGTAACGGGAGTAGAAGAAAGTCCGGATGGAAGCAAAAGAACTCCACTTGGTCCTTTAGTTGGAGCCAAAATTGAAGTTTTTGAAGACGGAAAACCGATCCTGCTTTTAGAAACCGATAACAAGGGACAGTACCGTTTCGGAGATATCAAGGAAAACACAATCTACAGAGTGAAGGCAACTGTAGGCAAGGGTGACGAATTTTTCTCGGAAGACAAAACTCTGAGTGTTGGGGAAATCACGCAAAGCATAGAATTTTGCAAAGCAAACGGTCCCGATTATGATATGGACATAGAATTGAGAAAAATCACGCAGACGATACATCTTAGGAATATATTGTATGCTTATAATAAATGGGATTTGCTTCCCGAATCTTATGTAGAGTTGAATACGCTTGTAACTCTGATGCAGAAGAATCCGACTCTGATAATAGAAATACGTTCGCATACCGACAGTCGGGGAGGCGTCAAGAGCAACCAGACACTGTCTGATAAGAGAGCGCAATCGGTTGTAGATTATCTTGTCAATACCGGAGGAATACCAAGGTCTCGACTGAGAGCCAAAGGATATGGAAAA
>JAISDH010000230.1 GCA_031264975.1 Bacteroidales bacterium | reverse complement strand
CATCAAAAATATCTTTCAATGAATGTTTGCGCTTGCGTCGTTCACCGATTATGCCTAAAATTGTACGATACTGGCTTTCGGTGAGATTACTTGGATAATGTGTCACGAATCTTTAATGTCTTGAATAACATAAAAATACAAAATAATTGCCAAATAATCAATGGATTGCCAGTATTTTATTTGTTAAAATTTTAGACAGACTCTGAAATTAAAACAAATTTATTAGGAAATATATCGGGATTTGTCAGTGATATATTGACCAAACTTGAAGAGAATATTTTTCCCACCTACATTTCCTGTTTTTCAAAAGATAAGGATAGTCTTAGTCAGTGGAGAGGGTACGGTGATGATGGGCGAGGAATAGCAATTGGATTTAATTCAGAAGTACTCAATAATTTGAGAGATAACGACAATGATATTCATCTGAAACAAATTGCATATCACGATAACCTTCAAAATGCAATATTAGATGATGCTTTGATAAGGTATATCATTGGAGTTAGTGATATAAAAGATTGGGCTTACCATATTTTGCCTGTATTTAAACCGATTGGGTTCAAAGAAGAACAGGAATGGCGATTGATATTTATTCCTAAAGAAAACACCGGATTAAAACCGAATTTATACTTTCAAAATGGCAAACTACGGCAATGCTATGAGTTACCATTATCTAATGGATTCATTTCGGAAATAGTATTAGGCCCGAAATGTAATTTAGAACCCATTGATATAGTCATATTTTTTCGTGCATTCGGGTTTGATATTGAAGAAAGTCAAATAGTAAAATCCGAACTATCATATAGGTAGTTTAGTTATGCAAAAAGCCCCACCGAATCCCTTCGGTGAGGCCACCACTAAAATCCACAGTAATAACGACAGAATCATTACGACCGGGATTTTGTGGCAAAGATACAGACTTTCTTTACTTTTTCCCTTTCTTTTCGGGAAAATCAAAAACGACATTATAGTCAGCATCGAATTTCAGGGCGGCATCAAACGATTTGCCGCCCTTGCTTTTGAAACCTTTGATAACAGCCGTTTTACCCGTAGCCAATAAATCGGTGATTTGCTTGTCGGACAGTTCCTTTTCGCTTCGGTTACGGAAGACCATTAAACCACAATCGGCATTATTGCATTTGGCTACCTTCGGGTAGAAAATCACTTTTCCGCTTTTGCATTTCGGACAATCGCAGGCGTTATTATCCGTAACAGCAATGCTTGTGTTCAACAGTTCCGTAGTGATTTGGCGGGTATAAACTTCGGTTGCCTGCCGGAAGGTATTCGTGTCCATTTCGCCCGATTCGATTTTTGCCAAAGCATTTTCCCAATTGCCTGTCATCGCAACGTCCGCAATACGCTTGTCTTTTACGATGTCGTAAACTGCCAGTCCCTTGTCGGTCGGAAGTAAGGATTTCTTTTCACGACGGATATAATCGCGGGCGAAAAGCGTTTCAATGATTGCCGCCCTTGTTGCAGGCGTGCCGATACCGCTTTCCTTCATGGCTTCACGTTCCGCTTCGTTTTCAACTTCCTTCCCGGCGCTTTCCATTGCCGAAAGCAACGATGCTTCCGTATGTAATGGCTTCGGCTTCGTTTGTTTTTCCAATACGTAGGCCTGTAATACCGGAAGTTGTTCGCCTTCCGAAAGGTTAGGTAAATTGCTTTCTTCATCGTCCTTTTCTTCTTTTTCGTTGAATACTGCACGCCATCCGGTTTGCTTCATGGTTGAACCTTTGGTTTCAAAAACCGTGTCGCCGCAGGTAAGCGCAATTGTAGTCGCATCTTTTACGCATTTCTGTGAAAAAGCTTCCAACATACGTCCCGCCACCATTTCATAAATCGTTTTGTCATCGCCCGAAATATCCTTTGCCGGATTTTCGGTAATGATTAACGCATGGTGGTCGGTTACTTTCTTGTCATCGACGGAACGGACGTTCAGGACAATGTTATCCATTGTTTGGGCGTAAGAGCTGAAGCGCGGATGCTGTTTAAGAGAATCAACCAAAACGGGTATTTCGTCGAACACGTCCGCCGAGATATAGCGGCTGCCCGTTCGGGGATAGGTAATAAGTTTGCTTTCGTACAGTTTTTGCGCAATGGAAAGCGTTTTGTCCGCCGAAAATCCGTGCTTACTGTTGGCTTCCCCTTTTGAAGCGTGGTCAGGTCATAGAGCAACGGCGGTTCTTGGTTCACTTCCTTGCGTTCAACTGATTTTACGATAATGGTTTTGCCTTCGTGCAAAAGCCGAAGCACTTCATTGGCTCTGTCCTTTTGCTCGTATTTTTCTTTGCTTATGGCGGCAAATGGGACATTCGTTTTTTCGGTCTGAACTTTTACCTGCCAAAAAGGAACGGGAACAAAGTGTTTGTTTTCCAAAAAGCGTTTACAAATCATTGCCAGTGTCGGAGTTTGAATGCGACCTAACGAATATGTTCCGCGACCTGCGGCAATGCTTAACGACTGACTTGCATTAATTCCTACGAGCCAATCCGATTCGCTGCGGGCTTTGGCGGCATGATACAAGTTGTCGTAATCGCTTCCCGCTTTTAGGTTTTGCAAACCTTCCTTAATCGCTTTGTCGGTAAGGCTACTTATCCATAGACGGTTAAAAGGTTTACGACAGTTCAGGTGATTGTAAATGTACCTAAATATTAGTTCACCTTCGCACCCGGCATCCGTCGCCACAATGATTTTTTCGCATTGCTCAAAAACTGTTTTGATTACTTTTAGTTGCTTCAATGCGCCACCATCGGGTTTGTAACCCTTTTCGGCTTTCACCTGTCGGGGAATCAATTGGAATGTTTCGGGAATAATCGGAAGGTGTTCTCGGTTGAATCCCGTAAAGCCGTAATCTTCGGGCATGGCAAGCGTAATAAGGTGTCCCAACGCCCATGTAACCAAATATCCGTTGCCGGATATATAGCCGTCTTCTTTTATTTTTGCACCGACAATGTTTGCGACTTCCCGTGCAACACTCGGTTTTTCTGCTATTATTGCTATCATATTATTTTTGGATTTTTGCATAAATCCTTCTTCGCTCGGCATAACTCAAACAAGTTTGGTTCTGCGCTCACTCATTCGGATTTTGTGGTGGATATTACATTTTTACGCCTTTGGATTTCTTTGGCTTATCGGCTTCCTGTTTCTTATCCTGCTTTTCCGATTGTTTTTCGGTAGGCTGCGTTTGTCCTTTTTTCAACGGTTCGTCAACCTTCTTCGTGGCTTCGTTGGTTTTGCCTTCGTTATTCACGGCCACCTGCGTTTTGCTTGCATTATCGGGCGTAACTTCCTTTGCCTGCGATTTATCAGGATTCCACTTGAAAAAATCCAGTTTGCCTTTTTCGTTGTTCACTTTCACGTAGGCATTAAATTCCTGACCTTTGTCATCCTTCATTCCGGCTACATACGCGGTTTTTCCTTCCTGCAATTGGCTTCGCTGTTTGTCCGACAGTTCAACGCCAAGCAATGTTTTGGGAATCCTGACTTCCCCGTTTTGCTGTTGGCTTTGCCGTTGCTCGTTTTGTTGGGCTTGTTTGGGTTGATTATCGAAACGAAATTCAATCCCTTTTTTATCGGCATTGATTTGGACTTGCGCCGAAAATTCTTTCCCGTTTTTGGAAGTCATACCTTCGACCAATACGGCCTTGCCTTCGGATAGTTCCTTCTTTTGAACGTCGTTCAACGTAACGCCTTTAATGGTTTCAGGGATTTTTAGTTTGTCGGCACGCAAGGCGACCAATTCGTTTGTCAATTTATCCAGTGAAATAAAAACAGGGGTATGTTCGCCTTGCTTGTATTCGGCATTGGCCACACGTCCGAGATTTCCTGTAGTGAGCAAATTTTGTTTGTCTTCGTCATTGAATTTTATTCCGAAATACGGGCGTTCCAGTTCGGATTCTTTACGGATAGCGTGAATAGCCAACGTCAGGTTTCCGTCGGACGTTTCCCTGAAGGATAAACGGGCATCGGTGCGTAGGATAGTGTCATCGAATTTGGCGGCAATGGGAATCAGTACGGGCGATTTCTGCCAGTTCAGCATGGCATCCAAACTCTTTGTCTTTTCAAGGGTTTCACGGGTTACACCGAATTTTTCCAACTGCGACCAGTCAATACGTTTTTCGTCAATGGCATGTGCCGATTGCTTTTGTCCCTGTATCTGTGGTTCGACTTTGTATTTGTCGATAGTAGCCTTGTTTGCAGGGTCATCAGGCTTTTTGAAGGCTTCGCGTAATTTGTCAATGACTTCTTTTAGCTTGTCGATAGGCGCTTTGAAGAATTGGAAATGCGTCGGGTCTTTGTACTGCCGAAGAAAGTTCGACATAAAGTTGTCCAACGCATTGCCATTCTTGTCGATTTTCAGGAACGACGGTTCGTTTTCCTGTTTCGCTTCTACGGCTTTCGGTTTACCGTCTTTCTCAATACCCGTAACGACTTTCAGTTCATCACTGCTTTTTTCTTTGATCAACAGAACGTCTTGGTCTTTTACTTTTTCGTCCATAATACTTTTGATTTATATTGTCGCATCACTATTAATGCGGTTCAAAAGTACGCCTATGGTGTTGACCAATAAAGGATTTTAGGCTTCCTGTCTGCATTTGTCTTTTTTAATGCGTATCTTTGTAAGCAAAGCAAAAAAAATAAAAGATATGAAACTCTGGAAATATAGCGGAACATTCCTTTGGATTACGGGAATCATCCACATTGTTGTCGGCTTTATGATATTTATGCCGATATGCTGTGCGACAGATTGGTAAATTCGATGCAAAACGATTTTACCCGTGGTTTTGCGTTTTGGTTCTTTCTCTTTGGGGTATTGCTGATTCTTTATGGCTATACTTTGCAGTACCATATTAAAAGAGAGCAAAAACCGTCCCCGATACACGTAGGGTATGCACTTTTAGCGGTTAGTATTTTCGGTTGTTTGGTAGAACCAGTATCGGGCTTTTGGCTTGTTCTTCCGCAAGCATTGATTATCATTGTAGCGAACAGGAAGTCGATTGCAGGTTAAGTTATTCCTGTGTTTCGCTAAATCCAGATACAAACTTTTACCTCTCTGTCAACCCCGATATTTTCCTTTTTCCTTATTGCTGTTTTGATTGGAAGCAGATATGTTTTACGTTTCGTATCAAACCAGATGGCGGTTTCCTACTGGCTGTCACCGATTTTTGCTATCGCTTTCATCCGTCCCCAACCTTCTTCCTGAAATTTCAGATTTTCCCTGATTTCGTTTGACATTTCTTCGGGAGGGGAAACGAAATACCAGCACTGTTGCCAAGGTGTGGCTGAAAACTCATATTTTATTCCGTTTTTCATTTCAAGCAGTATCTTGTTTTTAAATTATTAAGAACACAACTCCATTGCAACGCTTAGGCTTTCAATAATCCTCGCTTCCTCATTGTGTCCATCAGTTGATAATCTAAGCAGCGGAAGTCCAATAACCTCCAAGATATGATTCTTCTTACCGTCTCTTTCCTGTTGCAATTTATTGTCATGGAACGACACTCCGTCCACCTCGATAGCAAGGACAGGGATTTTGTCAATCTTGTTATACAGCAGAAAATCTACTCTTGAATTATTCCTTATGAATCCGATTTCATCTTCGGAAAATGGTTGAAAATCCCTGATGAGGTCTCTAAGTTTATATTCTCTGACCATATCAATAGATGAGAATTGAACATTGTTTAATAGTATATTTTCTCGCAATAGCTTGTGAATAATAATCTCTGCGGCAGACCCTTTTACATTTTTGCTTGATGACAGAAACGATATTAATACTTTGTTGGACTCTTTATACAGAAGGTCGAAAACGGAACGGATGCTACCTTTAACAATCGTTTCATTCGGGTCGGTAGTATAACATATATAGCGTATCATATCGCCGATGTTAGTTCCATGAGGTAGTTCCATTGATTCCGGTTTTACCACGATAAATTCTTTGACAGCTCTTGATACGGCAACATTTATCAGGTTGGGATTGTCGATAAATGATTCTATCTTACTTTTAACCGTATTAAATATAATCACATCCTTCTCACGTCCTTGGAATTTATGTATCGTGTCTGCTTCTGCTCCATCCGGCAGTTGTTTTTGCAGTATATCTGCATGCTTCCTATACGGCGCAATAACTCCAACTTTCGTATAATCCGCAGCATAATTCTTACGAATATAGTCATCTGTTTCATCTATCTGTCTTTGATTGTGATTATCCCTTCCACCGGATATACTTGTTTCAATGATTCTGAACGGATGGTTATTGCCATTCGTCATAATAACCAGATTGTTATTGTAGTACTTTTTATTACAGAACCCGATAATCATAGGATGACATCTGTAATGTTCTTTTAGTAGAACTGATTTTACGTGATTTCCATACAAGCTTTTCAGCGAGTTCAAAATATTCTGTTTGACATAATCATAGGCAGGAGCAATACTGTACTCAACTCGAAGTTGTTCCGCTGCTTTTTCACTCTGTTTATCTACAATATGGGTAAGTTGCATGCTATCTCCAACCACCACCACATTTCGACAACACGAAAAGCATACGGCAGATTTTATAATATCTACCTGTGAAGATTCATCTATAATCAGATAGTCAAAAAGATACCCTTTGGAAATGCTTGTATGCAGCGAGAGCGTAGAACTTAGGATTACCGGGTAACGTTTTACAAAATCATTAAATTGTGTACGGTAATCATCACGGGTAAATATTGTTTTGCCTAAATGGTTATATTTTCCAAATAGTACGCCATTGAATATCTCTTTAGATGTCTCAATAAAACGTTTGAGGTTAGATTCTCCATTGTTAAATGCCAACCAACTTTCAACTTCAAAGATTTCGTTTTCTATTTTTGCAATGTATAATTCATAGAATTTGTGGTTGACATAAACGTGCAATTCCTCTCTATACTGGCCAAGACTATTCAGGTCAAAGAAACCGTATTGCAGAACAAACCGCAACTTGTTTATGATGGATAGTTTATTTTTAAGGTCAATGGTCGATAGCAAATCTTTCAACTTCAAAGTCTTTCCAAGATTCCAATTGCGATGAAATTTCTTATCGAGTATTGATTTTATATCTTGATTGAGTGGCTGCTCTGCCTTTATATGTGCAAATTCTATTTCGGCATTTGACAATTCAGTCTTTAAGTTGGCTAATTTATTCCGGTACTGAAAACATGTTGTTAGTATGGAATCCAAATCCCGAACCTCATTCATTGTTTCTGTCAATCGCTCTTTTGAAATTTCAAAAGAGCGATTGACAGCTTGTTCTTCAATATTGTCGAAAAATGTAGCTTTATTTTCATTATTTCCAAGGGATGCAACAACCATTCCATAGCCATATTTCTCTAACTTTTCCCGTACATTGAATACCGCAGAATTATTATTTGAAACAATTGCAACCGTCTTGTTTTGTAAGATAAGATTGGCTATTATATTCAGGATTGTTTGAGTTTTACCTGTCCCCGGAGGACCTTCTACGATACTTATGCTATTTCTAAGAGTTGTTTCAACTGCCAGTTTCTGACTTTCGTTGCACCCGAAAGGGTAGATTAGAGTTTGTTGGGAAGTGCCAATGGCAGGGTTGATTCCATCAAGATAATTGGACAGTGCTGACCTCAATTCCAGTAAATCTACACTATCAAGAGCCTTAAGCAAGATTTCCGAACTAACTTGATTCGGATTTTTATTTTCTGTTTCTTCTGATGGGATATCAAACGATACTCCGCCTGATGTTTTCAGTATCTCTTTGAAGTAATCAAGAATTGATTCCGCTTGATGTGTATCCGTTTTGATACCACAAATTTCAATATCAGAGCTATTCTCAATTGGATTAGAGCAATTATCTCCATTTCGAAAAATCAAATAGCGACCATAATTGTCAACCGTATTATATTCTTCATATAATTTGTCATTCTTATATATACGAACATCAGTTTGTGTTGATATTAATGGATAGTATTGTACTTTATCAGTTCCGTAATTATAGCTTTTCCCACTATTAAAAGTAATACGGTATCCGTTGTCGGTACGAACAATCGTTGAAACATCGCTTTTGTATTCAAACTTCAGGGATGTTTTATTTTTTAAAAATACTATGAATGGGTGCTTCATCAATTTCTTTTATTATCTAACTATTTTTGTATTCTTCCTGTTTCTTTTTCGGTAATTTCAGGATTACTTCATCTGCCGAATGGCGAATTAATTCTTCAATTAGAGTGTCGGGCACATCACTCTCCAAGGTAACCCAATTCCACAAAAGGGTTTTAAAATCATCAGGGTTTATTCCGTTGTATTTTTCACGCAGCTCAACCGACTTTTCAGGATTGCATTTGAGGTATATTTTAAATACGCCGTCTTTGGGTTCCAACGGAATATAGACAAACACTTTATTCATCACTTTTAATGTCAGTACATTGTGATTCAAAAGCGTGAGCGATTCGGCAGCCCCTTTTACCGATAGGCAATATTTACGGCATTCTTCAATGTTCATTTTAAATCATTGTTTTTAGCGATAATACAATACGAAACGCCCTTTTGAATCTCAACAATCTGAATGACTTTCAAACCGCTTTTTTCTGTCATTCCAGTAATTTCATCAAGAGAATATTTAGAATATTCGTATTGAGTATGGTGCATTTTATCCAATATTTCTTTGGAATAAAATACATTAATGAATATCCCGTTAGGCTTTAAGGTGCGTTTGATTTCGGCGAAACTACTTTCTATATCATCCCAAAAGTAAAGCGTGTTCACCGTGCATATTTTGTCAAAAAAGGCATCATTGTAGGGAACTCTCTTTACGTCAGCCAAACACAAATTCAATTTGTCTTCTGAAATCAAATGCTTCAATTTACGGCTGACTTTTTTCAGCATATCCTGTGAAATTTCAATTCCGTAGATTTTTTGCGGATTTTGTTCCAGTAGTTTCTTAATCAGATAGCCATTGCCAAATCCGACATCCAATATTATATCGGTCGATTGAATACGAATGTTATCCTGCACGGCATTATATTGTCGCAAGTTCTGTTTATTCATGATAAAATGAATAATCGTACCACCGAACCCCGACGGATTACCGAATTGTTTGGCAATATATTTCGCAAAGGACTTCATCGCTTTTGTTTATTTGCGTACAAAGATACGACCTTCACTGGAATAATCAGAAAACCCACTCATTAACATTTACCAAAGGACTTCCTTCTCAAAGCATATCTACATAGCCTTGCTTCCTGATTCCATGACTTGCTCAATTAATCCGACGAAACGAGGTCATTTGCATTCATCGGGCAAAGGTGTTTACGGCTTCTTCACGGGCTGTAAAGTTCAAGCCTGCGGTTGCCTGTAAAATTCTTCCTCTTTCCCTTACAGGCGAGCGTAATTTTCCCGCAAAACTTGACATCCCTAAAGCCTACGCCGAGAATCGTCCATGAAAACAAAATGACCGTCAGGTCGAAACTTAAAAAATTGAAGTCATGGAAAATTTATCGGAAGCAAGGATTTATGTAGGAACTTATGCCAAGTACAACGAAGGTTCAATCTTCGGAAAATGGTTGGATTTATCGGATTATTCCGACAGTGAAGAATTTTACAACGCTTGTCGCGAATTGCACAGCGACGAGGAAGACCCGGAACTGATGTTCCAAGATTCGGAAAACATACCGTCAGCACTTATCGGCGAAAGTTCGCTTGCTGACTATATTTTCGAGATTATCGAAGCCGTTTCAAACCTAAGCGAAACGCAACAGGAAGCATTCGGCGTATGGCTCGATTACACGAGCGGCGATATTGCCAATGAAGATATCGACGACCTTATCGAATCGTTTGAAGACGATTATCAAGGCGAATACAAAAACGAAGAAGACTTTACATACGAAATTGTTGAAGAATGCTACGATTTACCGGAATTTGCGAAAACCTACTTCGACTATGAAAAGTTTGCTCGCGACTTGTTCATCGACGACTATTGGTACGAAGACGGCTACGTCTTCCGATGCGCATAAAGCATCATTGCTTTTAACGAAAAAGGTCAGACCTGAAAATCTGACCTTTTGTTCTTAGTGTAGTTATAATTTTAACCGTTAATTTTGCAAGTGAAAAATATTGTAACAGATGAAGGTATCAGACAATAATATAGAAATCATTCTTTCCCCTTCAAAAGGGGCATTGGAAGAAGTAAAGAAATGGTTAGTTCAAGAGGATAAGAAAAATAAAAGCGGGTTTTATTGTAACTGGAATGTTATTGAGGAGTTATATTTGAAAAAACAGTTTTTCTGTATAAAAGTCAATAATGAAGTCATAGGATTTCTTACATGGTTTTATAAAGTGACAAACCCTGTAATAAAAATTGCCATTACAGAAATAATGCCGGAACATAGGTCTAAAGGTTTTGGGGAAGTCCTTGTCAACAAATGTTTAGAATATTTTTCCTCTTTCGGAGTTCAGGCAGTGGAACTTGATTGTTCACCTGAAACCTCAAAACCGTTTTGGTTGAAAATGGGATTCAATGTGTTTCCAAATGGCTTTTATAAAGATTCGGAATATCGTTTATACAAGGTACTTACTCATTCTTCCAAAACTATTGAAAACAATAATGATGAAGAAATTATTGAATTGTGGAACGATGAACCTTATATTGCAACAGGCGAGCCAACATGGACATGGAAAGTTTCTTATGTGTCAAATGAAGGAGTATTGACCAAACAAATTATAGCCCCTGCACATTATGATTGGCGTATTAGATGGCGGAAAGGAGACACTGTTTTTCGTGATGATAAGGTAAAGTATTTCTTTCGTGATAGAACCAAAGACATATACTATAACGATTTTATCATCATTAAAGAATTGACAAAGTTAGCTTAGTACATGACAAAAATTTGCCATATACTTATAATTATTTTGATATCAACAAAATATAATTACTTTTTAGTTGGAAACGACCTTGAAAATTCGTATATTTATAGCTGA
>JAISDH010000207.1 GCA_031264975.1 Bacteroidales bacterium | reverse complement strand
GAGCATCATTGTCGTGGTCTTTTGCTTGAAGTTATACTCGTCCGAAGCGACCTCCAGTTCGGCTTTACTTTTTATGCCCAACTGAAATTCCTCCTGATCCAGCTTATACTGTTTATCCATGCGATCAAGATCATAGACAGTCGTGAGAATACTGCGCTTCAATACCGACGACCTTCTTTCCATATCCAGGACTTTTTCTTCGTAACCAACTCTTTTTTTCAGGAGTTCGTCTCTTTCGTCTTCGATAGTTCTTTGCAGCTCAATGTTTTTAAGAATAAGAATAACATCGCCCTGTTTCAGCATGCTGCCTTCTTCCGCCACAATACTGTCCAGCGTACCCCCTTCCATAGTGTTGATTTTTATCGTCATTTTGGGCTGGGCGATACCTTCCAAATCAACATATTCCATAAATTTCCCCTGCCTGACTTCCACAATCTGCAGATTTTCCGAATTGTAGCGCAGTTTCGAGGGACCTCCCATCATGATTGAAAGGTAAACAATGAATGCGACAATAACCGCTCCCGCAATAATGTAGTACTTGTATTTTACCAGCGGGTGTTTCTTTTTTAATTGAATATCCATATCTTTATTTTTTTATAATTATTTAAGTAATGATTCATAATCTTCGCTGAGAAGCATATTTTTTTCGAAGTCGTATAGAGTATATCTCCTTAAACTGTAATAGTACGACCAGAAGCTTTCCAGTGTGGAGATGTAATTCCGTTTTGCAGCGTCCTTTTCCGAGATTGCAGCGTTCAGGTCAAGGATAGTCGATCTTCCAAGCACATACAGTTTCTGAGCCACGTCATTACGTTTATTTGCCATGTAATCGGTTTTTTCGGCTATACTCACCTGGTTTTTCTGCAAATTAAACTGTTTCACCAGTCTCAGTATACTTTGTTCAAAGCTTATCCGTTCCTGTTCCAGCTGGATTTCCGTCAGGCGGCGGTTTGATTCGGCGACTTTGATGCGTCCCCTTCCCTGTCCCCAGTCGAGAATCGGGACGCTTATTCCTATCTGCGCATACTGCTGGTTAAGAGGATCCTTGTATGCAGTACGGAGATTTTCTCCCGTTTTCGAAAGTCCCAACTGCGCCTGCAGATTCGCCTGGAATCCGTAATTCGCCTTTGAGGACGCAACATAGCTTTCGCTCTCGATTTCATTCAGTTTCATGCTGATTACAGTCGGGTTATTTTCGAGCGCCAGCTCCAGAGCCTTGTAGGGATCAATATTCATGTTTGGGATTGTTTTACTTGTAACCGCTTCAATTGGTATGGTGTCTTTTATTCCTAAATATGTCCTGAACGATTGAAGGTTGTCATCGAGATATACTCTGGCGTTCTGCAGATTGGTTTCCTCGTTCAGTCGCCTGACTTCCCACTGCAGCATTTCGCTTTCCGTCATGCGTCCGATTTTGTATCGTCCTTCTGCAAAGACATATAGAGTATCGAAGTTTTGATAATTGGTCAGCGCTATGTCCAGATTTGTCTGAGCCATAGCCAGTCCAAAAAACATGTTAACAACGTTAAGCGAAACACTTTCAAGTGTTACAACATAATTTTTCTTGGCAATTTCATAACGCAGAGGTTCTGTTTTTTTGCTCCATTTCAGTCCGTTATATCCAAAGAGAGACTGCTGGTATAAAATAGAAACAGGGTTTGTATTGTAACTGTGGGAATTTGATGTTCCGAGCATGTCAAGCCTGTTTATGCCCGTGTTGAGGGACAGTCTTCCTCCGGTCAGTGTAATATTCTGGCTTAATGAAAGATTTCCGTCAACAGCGAACTGGTTTTGCTGCACAAACTGCGTAGTTCCGTCCGGCATGGTTATCGCATTTATCCAGTGATTGAATCTGGGCGTCGAACTGAAAGTCATCGAAGGCAGATAGTTTGCCTTGAAATTGCGGTAGCTCCAGTATGCCGAATGAAAACTGTGCTTTGCCGCAACGACCGAGGGCGACTGCCTGCGGGCTAAATCAATAGCTTCTTCTATTGTAAGTCTCAACAATTCCTGCGAATGAAGATTTACGGCTGTTATCAGCGAAAAGATAGTACAAATTAAATATTTATTCATCATATATTCAATATATTAATATAATTGTTATACATTTATCGGTATATAATCGTCAAAAATCGTACCAAACTGTATTAGGCTGAAAATAAAGAGTATACTAAAAACAGTATTTCGCCAAAAGTGCGAAATCGCACACTTTGCGTGCGAAATCGCACACTTTTGGCAAATTGAGCTTCTAAAACAGTTTTTATTATTAATATATAAATGATTTATAGATTATTATAAAAAATGACAAAAGACGCGTTTTTGTGCGAAATCGCACACTTGAGAAATTCGAGTGAAATGGATATCTTACTGTTTTTTGAACAAACAGATTTTTTGTGTAATAAAAATGCTTACATTGCGACTTTATATGAAATACGATTAATGGCATGAAAAGAAACGCAGGAAATAAGATGAAGCCGGTCGATGAAAATTTTCTCCAGATGCTTTCCAAATAC
>JAISDH010000163.1 GCA_031264975.1 Bacteroidales bacterium | reverse complement strand
GATATTCTTTCGGATGATAAAAAAGGGCAATATCTCTATAAAAAAATGATACTTTTGCAGGAATTATTTTAATACTGTTAAACAAAAATAAAGAATGTATAGAACAAATACTTGTGGAGAATTAACCTTGTCGGAAACAGGGAAGAAAGTTGTCCTTTGCGGATGGGTACAGAAATCAAGAGACTTGGGTGGAATGACTTTTATCGACTTGAGAGACCGATACGGAATTACGCAATTAACCTTTAATATGGAAGTTAATTCTTCTCTTTGTGAACAAGCCCGTACGCTTGGACGTGAATATGTTATTCAAGTAGAAGGAGTCGTTGCCGAACGTTATAATAAAAACAAAAATATCCCTACCGGCGATATCGAAATTATTGTCGAAACAATAACCGTTCTCAATGAAGCCAAATTACCTCCCTTCACTATCGAAGACAATACGGACGGAGGCGAGGAATTGCGTATGCAGTACCGCTATCTGGATATTCGCCGCAACGCAGTGAAAAATAATCTGCTGTTTCGACACAAATTGAGTATGGAAATCAGAAATTATTTGAGCGAAAAAGGATTTATTGAAATAGAAACGCCTTTCCTGATAAGTTCAACCCCCGAAGGAGCGCGCGATTTTATTGTTCCTTCTCGCATGAATGAAGGTAAGTTTTATGCCCTTCCTCAATCCCCTCAAACATTCAAACAATTGTTGATGATTGGCGGAATGGACAAATATTTTCAAATAGTAAGATGTTTTCGTGATGAAGATTTGCGGGCAGACCGTCAGCCTGAGTTTACGCAGGTGGATTGTGAGACGTCGTTCGTAACGCAGGAGGACGTTTTGCAAACTTTTGAAGGATTGTATAAGGATTTATTCCAAAAGATGAAAGGTATTACCATGGAAGACTTTCCACGTATGACGTACGACAAGGCAATGAACACTTACGGATGCGACAAACCGGATATCCGATTTGGAATGCCGTTTGTGGAACTAACCGAACTGTTACAACATCGTCATTTTGCCATATTCAACGACGCGGAATATATTGTTGGCGTCTGCGCTGAAAATTGTGCCGGTTATACGCGTAAACAATTGGATGCTCTGACCGATTTTGTAAAGCGTCCCCAAGTTGGGGCAAGCGGGTTGGTGTATTTGCAATGCAATGAAGACGGCAGTTTTAAATCATCTGTAGATAAATTTTACACACAAGAGGATTTACAAGCCGTTGCCTCAAAATGCAATGCCAAAGCCGGAGATTTGATACTAATCTTATGTGGGAAAAAAGAACACACACAGAAATCCATGTGCGAATTACGTCTCGAAATGGGAAATCGTTTGGAGTTACGCAATCCCAATCTGTTTAAACCTTTGTGGATTGTTGATTTTCCCCTGTTTGAGTGGGATGAAGAGACGCAACGTTTCTATGCGAAACACCATCCCTTTACAGCGCCTAAACCCGAAGACGAATATCTCATGGAAACAAACCCCATTGCGGTACGGGCAAATGCCTACGATTTGGTCATTAACGGCGTGGAAGTAGGAGGCGGTTCTGTTCGTATTTTCCAACGGGAGACGCAAAAGAAAATGTTTAAGGTATTGGGCTTTTCCGATGAAGAAGCGCAAAAGCAATTCGGTTTTTTGATGAACGCATTTGAATATGGAGCGCCTCCTCATGCAGGAATTGCCTTTGGGTTTGACCGTATGTGTGCTGTTTTCTGTGGCGTGGATTCTATTCGCGACTTTATTGCTTTCCCAAAAAACAACGCAGGAAAGGACGTTATGATTAACGCTCCTTCCACTGTCAGTAAAGAACAATTGAATGAACTGAATATTATCTCTACCGTCAAGGATATTCAATGAGTACCTTTTGACTGTTAGATATTCTTTTAGTAAACGGAAACTGTTTATCGGGAAAGAACTATGGAATATAAGTTTCCAATAACCGACATTGCGGTTCGGGAATGAAAATGGCGTCTTCAATAGAAGCAGGTATCAAAATACATTCCCCTGTCTGAATAGATTCCTTTCCTTCGGGATAGGTAATTTCGGCTTTTCCGGACAGACAGATATAAATGATAAATGAATCAATATCCGCATAAACTTTTTCTACAGGTTTGTTAAACTCCATGAAATTGGTAACGAAAAAGGGAGTGTGGACGATATTGTTTGTTTGGTTGGGCGTCTTTGCATAATGGACAAGTTCATTATTTGTCTCATCATAATGAATAGCGTCCAAGGCGTCTGCCACGTGAAGGTCTCTCAGATTACCGTCCTTATCCCTGCGATTGTAGTCATAGAGACGATAGGTGATGTCCGAACTTTGCTGTATTTCGGTAAGCAGAATGCCTTTTCCGATAGCATGAACTTTTCCTGACGGAATAAAAACCGCATCTCCGGCTTTTACGGGAACATAATGCAAAACGTCTTCGATTGTGTTATCGGCGATATGTTTTTGCAATAATTGCTTATTCATCGGTTGATTGAAGCCGATATTTAATCGGGAACCCGGCTCTGCGTCCATGATATACCACATTTCAGTCTTCCCATTGGGCTGATGTTTTTTTCTTGCGAGTGCATCGTCGGGGTGAACCTGTACGGACAAGTCGTTGTGGGCGTCAATAAACTTGATTAGTAGCGGAAATTCGTAGCCGAATTGCTCAAATACTTTCTCTCCAACCAAATCGCCCATATAAATTTCTATCAGTTCATTAAGCGTATTGTTTTTCAGAAACCCATTGCAGACAATACTGCTTTCCGGTTCTATTGCGGAGATTTTCCAGGCTTCTCCGCACTGAGATAAAGGAGAAATGTCCTGTTGCAAAATACTTTTTATCTTATCTCCTCCCCAAATCTTTTCCTTGAATATTGATTTAAACTTTAATGGATATAACATGATAGTGAATTAATGATTAGATATAAATAAGAAAACGAGGCTTTGCAACCTCGTTTTCTACTATTTGTGCGGATGAAGGGACTCGAACCCCCACGCCTTTCGGCACTAGATCCTAAGTCTAGCACGGCTACCAATTACGCCACATCCGCGAAATTTTGGCTGCAAAGATAGGAATTTTTACAATACAAACTGCAAAAATGATAAATAAAATTTAATCT
>JAISDH010000420.1 GCA_031264975.1 Bacteroidales bacterium | reverse complement strand
AATCCAGCAACATGAAACTCTGGATTGCTTCGTTCCTCGCAATGACGAATAACTGTGTTCGCAATGTCAGACAATCCTTTTGCTATCATAGTAATCATGCAAATCATATAAATCACAGTTCAGACATTAGCACGCAGATGACGCAGATTAAAAGGATTTTCGCAGATAATAAAATCTGTGGTCATCTTTTTAAATCTGTGTTAGCTGGGTGTTTATTTGGCGGAAGGATAAAAGGGCAAAGGAAACAAACATTAATCATTTCTACTCAAACAGACTTAGTTGTTCTGCTTTTTGTGTTTGGGAGAAATCAAGAAAATTTGAAATGAATAACTCTTTCCCATTTTGATTGGAATTTTCGGTAATATTCCTCATTCCGTAGGTTAGATTCCAGGTAATGATATTGGCAAAAGAAAATAAATCGCGGATATATTCACTGTCGTCATAAGTTATCAGCCATTTGTGTGTGCAATTTTTCATATTTTCGGCAAATCGTTTATGGTCAAATGACTTGTGAAGGTTTCCATTTCTCCCATACAGGGCAGACTTTGTGGCAGAATAATACGGCGGGTCAAGAAAAATAAACACGTTTTCACCTGCTTTCTTCACCAATTCTTCATAATCATGATTTGTTATCGTTGAACCGTTTATTACTTTCGCAATAGCATTTAGCCGCTGAATGCTGCTTTCGGTAAACCTTCCTTTAAAAGCGCTTTCGGAATAGCCTCCGCTTAATGTTGTACCGGAAAAGGTTACACGGTTATAAATAAAAAACGCTGCCGCTTTTTCCAAATCGTTATATGTTTCAATGTTTTTATTCAAAAACTGGAATAATTCTTTGCCGACCGGATATTTTTCTCTCCATTCGTAAATTTTTGCAATCAGAGCGTTCACATCTTTTTGCGTCATTGTCCAGAATTTATAAAGTTCCAAATACAAATCGTTTATCCAGTATTTTTTATTTGGATAGCGTTGTTTTACATACACAAACACAGAACCGCCGCCAAGAAACGGCTCGCGAAACTCGTCAAAATCAGGAATTAATTTTGCAATAGTTTCAACGGCTCTACTTTTTCCGCCCGGATATCGTAATGGTGATTTAATCATTTTGCGTAACCCATTTTAACTGTAAAATTATTTTCGTTTGCCTCTCTAAAAAGCGTTGAAATGAGCATCTGTAAATCAGGTGTGAAATTGTTTTCCGCAATAAATTTCTCTTTGTCTGCGGAACAAGTTTTTGAAGTAATTTCTTCGACAAGTTTTGTTGAGGTCAAACTCAAAACGGACTGACTTGTCATTTTTTGCCCATTTATCTCAACATCCTGCAGATTGGAATATAAAATCATCTTCAACAACCCGTCCTTTATATCGCCTATACTTGGCAAAATGCCTTGTTTGGAATGTTTGCTTTCAATCAAATAGACAGTATTTTCGTCAACCAGGACTTCATCAACTGTAAAAAAATACTGTCCGCCAAGATAATTTGTAATTGTAATTTTTGCTTTTGAAAATGTTGATAATCTCTCTTTCGGTTGCGTGGTAACGATTTCTCTTGCCTGTGCCTTTTCTGCTTTTTTGCGCGAAAATCGCATAAATGTTTCTATATCTTTGTCGATTTGCTTTTTGAAATTATCAATGCCGACTTGACTATGCAAAACTACATTCGTTTCATTTGATATTTTTTCGTATGCGCTTTTTGCATTGTCTATTATTGAATGAAAAGTGTTTGTCAATTCACTTAAATTCCAATGCAAAGCTGAACTGTGGTATTGTTCTATTTCTTTGATTTTTGAAACAACATACTCATTTTTGAACTTAAAGTTAGTTATTTTATTTTTGTAGTCTGGATTTTTCACCGCTTCATTGTAATATGCAAAAATCACAAAAACATTAAGTAACGACATGAGTGAGACGGTGTCCCATTGCAAAAAATCCCTGTCTCCATCAAATCCTTCATCTTTAATTACGGGTATTACCGTAATTTTCTTTGATGTATTGAGCGTATTATAAACTCTTTCGTATGGATAGGAACGGGTGCGTTTCGGCGATACCCATTTTGATATTGCGTAAGAATGTAGCCCGTCTTTCAAAAGGCAAAACGAAGACGCTTTGTTGATATTAAATTTATCAATACCAATAATTTGCAACTCTTCTGAAAGAAAAACCTTGTATTTTATTCCGGTTATTTTTCCTGTAATATCCATATCTAAAATGTTTTTGCAAAGTTACATGAAAATTTTTGATTTATATACAGACGGATGTAAATAGTGATTAATGATTAATATTAGATGACGAAAGATGAAACCAAAAGGGGCAACAAGCAACAGGCAGGCAAGCCACGAGCAGCACGCAGATGACGCAGATTTAAAGGATTTTCGCAGATAAGAAAAAAATCTGTGGTCATCTTTTTAAATCTGTGTTAGCTGGGCGCTTAGGTGAGAGTTTCAGCAATAATTTCTCCACTTTTTTGCAGCAATGATTTTTGTTGAGTTTCTTCTGTTGTTTCTGAAAGTTCGGCAACGATATCGGACAATTCTCTTAATTTCGTGAATGCTTCAATGATAGAGATTGTTGTTTGTGTAGCTTGTGGGCTTTTCAGGATAGTAGCAAGCATGTATAATCCTTTTTCTGTAAAGGCTTTAGGCAATTTCGGCGAAAATTTTATTTTAGGGTTATCAAAATTTTTGATAACCTCTTTTTTCTCCTCCTTATTCAATTCAAAAATATATCCTTCCGGAAATTTATCTGGATTATTTTTTATTGCCTGAACAACTTCCCTTGTTTCTACTCCGTATAGCTCTGCAACATCGCTATCTATTATTACTTTCTTATCGCGCAAGGTTAATATCTTTTCTTCTACCTCGCTAAATTTTATTACTTCTCTCATGATTTCTTCTTTTTTGTTTTATTCATGACTGTTATTTTTATTTCAATCTTAATTTCTTCAAATTTCTCACCCGCAAAAGTAATAAAAATAACTATACAAGCAACAATTATTTTATATTTTCAATTAATGATAAAAGTTTTGTATGCAATATTTGTATTTGGTTGTCTTTTTTAGTCAGAATTTCAAGCAGTTTCGTGATTTCTTTTTTATTTTCTTTCGCATTAGCACACAGATGACGCAAATGACACAGATTAGATAGATTTTCACAGATAATTTGTAATCATCTTTTCAAATCTGTGTCATCTGTGTACTTATATTTATCTTCTTGCTCATCTTCTAATCCTGAAAATCCTGATTCAGACAAAAGAAAGGTGCAAGGTGCAAAGATATGCTTGTTTCCTTTTGCTTTCGTCCTTTTTCCTCGTGACTTGCCTGCCTGTTGCTTGTACCTTGTACCTTGTTGCTTGTTGCTTGTTGCTTGTTGCCCCCTTTTCGTAATCTAATATTAGTCTCTAATCATTTAAAAAAAATCTTTCTTTTATTTTTGAGATGATGATATCGGTATGTTTGATAGAGGCTTCCAGCGTTTGTCCGGCGATATGGGGGGAGAGGATAACGTCGTCGCAATGGGCGAGATAGTACATTGCTCTGTCCCATTCTTCGATGGGTTTGTTTTGGAGATGAATATTTTCATACTCCAGCACGTCAAGTATCGCTCCTTTTATTTTTCCATTAGCCAGGTTATCGACCAATGCTTCTGTGGAAAGGACTTTTCCTCTGGAGGTGTTGATTAGGTAAATATTCTTTGTAAAACCGGAAATAAATTCATGGTTAACAAAATGGTGATTCTCGGGAAAATAATTTATATGGAGACTGACAATATCCGCCTGCTCTTGCAGAACCGTTAAATCGACAGCGCGGCAATAGCGGTCTTCGTAATTTGTTTTATATTTATCATAAGCAAGTACTTCACAGTTGAAACCGCTTAATTTTTTAGCGAGCGCTTTTCCCATGTTTCCATATCCTATAATGCCAATGGTTTTATTGCAGATTTCAAATCCTCGATTTTCTTCCCGCAACCAAATACCATCTCTTACTTCACGGTCAGCGCGTTTTGTGTTGCGAAACAGGCACAATAACGAGCCGATTACATATTCCGCCACCGCGTCCGCATTCCCTTCGGGGGAGTTGATACAGGCGATACCTTTTTCATTCGCGTATTTAACGTCAATATTTTCCATTCCGGCGCCGACGCGGGCAATAAACTTGAGTTGCGTTGAGGCGTCCAGTAAAATGTGGTCAATCGCAAATTTGTTCCGGATAATATAGCCGCAATATTCATGGGCTTTGTCCAATAGAGATTCATAGGAAAAGGCGCTGTTATCGCATTCAAACCCTAATTGTTCCAACTGTTTTTGTAAAGCGGGACTCACTTTATCAATACATAATATTTTCCCTTTTAGTTCCATTTATAAAATAGCTTTAATGGTTTTTGATTCCTTTCTAATAATGATTACCATATATAAAAGCAGGATAAGCGTATTTATTATTATTTTTATGGTAAAACTGTGTTCTCCGAACGTATCAAATGGAATGACAAAATAAGAGAAGGCAAACAAAATGAAGGCAGTGATTAGGTAGAACCCGATTTTTTTTAAGTCGTAAGCAACCGGATAAAATTTTTGCCCGATTACATAAGACGCTACAACCATTAGGGCATACGTGATTAGGTGACCCCACGCTGCGCCGATATATCCCACAATGGGGATTAATATCCAATTAACAACCAACGTTACAACAGCTCCACCTACGGTTATATAGGCTCCGTATTTTGTTTTTCCGATTAGTTTATACCATATCGAAAGATTGAAACAAATCCCCAACAGCATATATGCAAACAGTAAAATAGGAACAATGGCAAGTCCTTCATGATAATTTTCACTGACGAAATATTTCACAAAATCAATATACATCATCGTTGCCAAAAATATAAATGTACAGGCAATGATAAAATAAGTCATCACGATGGAATAACCCTGTTTTGCATCTTTCTGCTTATATAAAGAGAAGAAAAAGGGTTCCGCCGAATAACGAAATGCCTGAATGAACAGGTTCATGATAACCGCTATCTTAAAACAGGCAGAATATACCCCCAAATTATACATAGCCGTTTCCATATTAGAAGAAGATAAGCCTTTAATCATGATACGGTCAATCGTTTCATTGACAATTCCGGCAAGTCCCAAAATCAATAAAGGAAACGCATAGTTGAGCATTTTCTTTAAAAGAGAATTGTCCCAAAATAATGTAATCTTTTTGCAGGTAAATAAAAGTAAAACAATCTGCGCAACCGACGCAATCAGGTTGGCAATAAAAATATACCCAACGCCAATGGCAGGATTATATATTGCAGAAAAAAAAGAAACGCCTGTTTGATGCCTTATCATAAAGGGACAAAACCAAAGAAAGAAAACATTGAAAAATACAAGAATGAGAATATTGATTATTTTGATACCGGCAAAAAGGTAGGGTTTGTTATTGGAGCGCAGTCGTGCAAAGGGAATTGTACTGACGGCGTCCAATCCCACAATGATAATAAACCAACGAACATATTCGGCATGATTAGCATAATGCAGCATATCGGCAATGGGTTGGGAAAAAATTAATCCCAAAAAGATAAACAAAGAAGTTGTCGTTATCAGCAAGGCTAAGGTAGCTCCAAAAACACGTTCTTTATTCGTTTCCGTTTCGGAAAAACGGAAGAAGGCTGTTTCCATTCCGTAGGTAAGCAAAACCAGCAACAAAGCCGCCCACGCATACATCTCGCCAACAACGCCGTAAATACTTGGGTTGGTAAAGATGTACGTATGCAGCGGAACCAGCAAATAATTCAGTAGACGACCCAAAATGGTTGTTGTTCCGTAGATAACAGTTTGTTTTGCCAAACTTTTTATTTGCCCCATTTCAAGCAGTTGACTTTATTTGGTAAGTTTTAATTCTTCTACCTGTAAAATTTCATCAGTATTAGAATCAAAAATAAAAGCGATGATATGACAATTTTCTTTTTTCCAAGCCTGATTTAATGGAAAGGAATAACCTTTAATTTGGGAATCATCTCTCTTAGATACGGTTAAATTATCGCCGTCTATGGACGCAATGGAAGTCCGCAAAACATGATTGTGTACATATTCGCAACTGTCTACGGTTTTATCTTTTTGAGGAGAAACAATGTTGTCTTCTATTAAAAGAACGCCCAGCCTTATTTGTTCAGGAATATCCGATAAGAGCGTTGTTTTTACAAAGATGCAAAATTCTTCACTGTTTTCTATAGATATGATTTGAATGCCTGCATTGGGAGCCGTGCGGGGAATGCTGTTTAAATTGCTCGCCCATTCTCCGTCTCCAAACGTTTGCTTGTTGTTAAACGACATGCGGCTAATCATCCCGGTGGGATAAGAACTGATATTAAATTTTTCGGTATATCTGTTCCCAATATCTGTTCTAAAATCGTTAGAGTAAGAGCAGTAACCATTGTTTGCTTCCGGTTTGGCTTGGGTTCCCGAATGGACAGCCATTAAAAGGAGCGTATCGCCCATTTGGGTTTTCATTTGAACGGCTATCCTTTGCGCTCTGGGACAGTTTTGACATTGATGTCCCGTATAATCTTCCAGAAGATATTTCTGTATTACAGCGCTACTGTTCAAGGCAGGGAAAGCGGGAGTGTCGCAACTTACGATATTTTCGCTTACCTGATAAGGTTTGTTTATTTTATCACAGGAAGCAATGCCTGCGATAATGACGATTGATAGGAAAAGGATTTTCTTCATGATGCTATTATTTTTTATTTTTACGTATTATTTATTTGATTAAAAACTACTGACAATAGATAACCCTGCGCCGTAAGACGCCGGAACGGCACGACAAACGCCGCCTACACACAAAATACCTTCATATTGTTTGCCAAAACTTAACGTAATCTTTGTAGTGCCATACACAAACGACCCGCTGACGCTATAATAATGTATTCGTTTCGTTTTATCTATGTTACCATAATTCCACCTGTCCAAAACGGAGATAAACCATTTGGGAGAAATAGAATATTCCAATTGTCCATAGAGCCAATTTCTTGACGACCAAATCCCTTTGTTTTGTTTGGAGTAGAGATGTTGTAATTCGAGGCGCAGGGCATGTTTATTATTTATCTGGCAAGTTAAATCCGCGATAGCGGTATGCGATAACACATTGGGTTGTCCAATATGTCCTTCAATAACATCCTGGTTATATAGCAGGAAAACATAACCGAGTCCCAATTTCCATGTACTGTTAAATTTGCGGCTGATTTCAATATTGAAATCCTGAAAAAGCAATTTTCCAATTCCAAAGAAAGGAGATGTATATCCGTCTGTTCCGGTCATATCACCGCCTGCGTTTACGGCTTCTTCAACCGGATTTTGTTTTATTCCGTGAATCTGTGAATAATTGACCATAATATCGGTGCCATATTTGCCGCCAATCTTTGACCGTTTTTTGATTTGATAGTTTACCTGCGCCTGAAACCCGATTTGTCCCTGCGCTTGCGATGCGTAGGGAAACATTGCCGGCAAAGCGTATGTATGTTCTCTTGTAAGCGTGGGGATATAGTTAATGATATTATTATTGGCTTCGGCGGTTCTCACTGTTCTAAAATCCATGTTATCGGTTCGCAATCCGGTTAAATAAATACCTAATCCTTTCATGGCATAAGACGCCGTAACAACAAGAGCTTCTCCGGGTTTGTATATCATATCATTCAATTTTACCAGCGGGTCGTTAAACTTGTAGGCGTATTCGGCGTTTAGATTGAAGTCTTTGTATCCAAAATTCAGTCGAGTGGCAAAGGCTGCTACATTTTCGGGAAGGTTATAGTCAGGGTCGTTATCCACTTCAAATTTACTGAGAAAACTGCCTCCTATTCCCAAAGTAACGCTATTGTCGCTTAATTTGGAGAACATTTCCGAAAAAGAAATATCTCCGTCAATCCCTCTAATCTGACCTTCTTTGACAAACAGATTACGCTGCATTCCCCAAATACCGGTGATGACAATTCCTTTATACGGCTTTCCTTTTACTCTTATGCCATAAGTAGCGTTATCGTATCCTAAATTACGGTTTTCGTAAGAACGGTATATCAGTCCATTGCCGAACTGTTCGTAAAAACTGCCAACGGTTACTTCAAAATATTCATGGTTATATCCTATATAATAATGCGGAATGCCATGTCCGATATAATGTATTTTCTCAAAATCAATAAGCGGAAACTGATAAAATTCATAACGAAGTCCTGCGGAAAAACCTCCATTAGTATAATTAATATTGGCAAAGGCATTGGCGCGAATTTTATCACGAATCGTATTTGCTCCCATGGCGGCGTCAGGAATATAGTATTGAGCGTCCAATTGAAAGTTTCCTGATACTCTGCTGTTTTTCATGAAATTATTTTGAGCAATCAACAACGTTCCGCACGAAATAAATAATCCCAGGAGAATGAATTTTTTTTTCATTTATATACTTAATATTAGGGCATAAATTTTTATCCTGTTTCATATATTATGGAACAGATTGATATATGTAACGAAGAAATTTGTTTGGTATTATTTATTTGGTTCGGCTATCAGTTTTCGTACAATATTAATATACTCTTGTTCTGCTCCCGGCGAATAAGAAGTATGTTGCCAGACAATTTCTTTGTTTTTGTTCAACACGAACGTATGCGGAATATCGTTTACGTTCATCGCTCTTTTGAAATCGGAATTTTCATCCAATAAAAATTCATAATCCCAATTTTGACCTTTCACCAAAGGCGATACTTTGGCGCTGGAACGACTATCGTCTATGGAAATAGCATATATTTTCACGCCCGTTTCATCTTGCCAGTCATCATAGACGTCCGATATTGCTTTTAATTCCGTCATGCAGGGTTTGCACCAGGTGGCAAAGAAACAGATAATGATAGGTTTTTCGTTATTATCCATATCTTGCGTATTGAATGTTTTTCCGTTTAATGTTTTCAAGTCTACCGAAGGTAATGACATTTTTCGTTTAGAAAAATCTTCCTGTGCAATGGCAGACGAAATAGCAAAAGCAATAACTAACAGTGAAATAATTTGTTTCATACAATTAAAAAGATTAAAATATTTAATGGCTGCAAAAGTAAAAAAAAAAACAATAGTAGAATGAAAAATCATGGATAATCTTACAATTTTTTTTTGTACCTTTGGCAATTCGTTTTCATCGAATATAAAGAATGGAAAACGAATGCGTAAATGTTTAAGAATGAATCAGAAAAAAGAACTTTCTATGAATGCGCTTTTTTCATTAAGACCAGAATAGATAATGATTATAATTTTTTTTAGTAAAACGAATTTAGTATTAATTTAAAACATAACACAATGGAATTACCTTTTGCAGAATCGTGGAAAATAAAAATGGTTGAACCTATTCGTAAGAGTACTCGCCAGGAACGTGAACAATGGTTGAAGTCGGCTCATTATAATGTTTTTCAACTTGCTTCGGAATATGTATATATTGACCTCATTACAGATTCAGGAACAGGCTCAATGTCTGACCGTCAATGGGCGGCGTTGATGCTGGGAGATGAAAGCTATGCCGGAGCTTCTTCTTTTTTTAATCTTAAAAATAAAATTACGGAAATTACCGGATTTCCTTATGTTATTCCTACTCATCAAGGAAGAGCGGCGGAAAATGTATTGTTTTCGTATCTGGTGAAAGAAGGAAATATTATTCCGGGAAATTCACACTTTGATACGACAAAAGGACACATCGAAGCCCGTAAAGCAATTGCATACGATTGTACGATAGACGAAGCGAAAGATACTCAGCTGGAAATACCTTTCAAAGGAAATGTAGACCCCAAAAAACTTGAGCATGTATTAGCCGAACATCACGACAAAATACCTTTTATTATTGTTACGATTACAAACAATACGGCGGGTGGACAGCCTGTTTCCATGCAGAATTTAAAAGAAGTTCGTATCATTGCCGACAAATACAACAAGCCGGTTTTGTACGATTCGGCTCGTTTCGCGGAAAACGCCTACTTCATCAAAATGCGGGAAAAAGGATATGAAAACAAAACAATCAAAGAAATAACGAAAGAAATGTTTTCCCTTGCCGACGGAATGACAATGAGCGCTAAAAAAGACGCCATTGTCAATATGGGAGGATTTATTGCTACACGTTTGGAAGACTGGTATGAAGGCGCTAAAGGATATTGCATTCAATACGAAGGTTACCTGACATACGGAGGAATGAATGGACGGGACATGAATGCGCTCGCGGTAGGGTTGGACGAAAATACGGAATTTGAGAATTTGGAAACCCGTATTCGTCAGGTTGAATATCTTGCCGGAAAGTTGGATGAGTATAAAATACCTTATCAGCGTCCTGCGGGCGGACATGCTATTTTTGTGGATGCGATGAAAATATTAACCCATGTTCCCAAAGAAGAATTTCCGGCACAAACGTTGACGGTTGAATTGTATCTTGAAGCCGGAATTCGCGGTTGTGAAATCGGTTTTATTTTGGCAGACAGAGACCCAATCACGCGTGAAAACAGGTTTGGCGGATTGGATTTGTTACGTTTGGCAATACCGCGCCGCGTTTATACCAACAACCACATGGATGTGATTGCCGTTGCATTAAAGAATGTTTTTGACAGGCGAGATACTATTACGCATGGCGTAAAAATCGCATGGGAAGCGCCCATTATGCGGCATTTTACAGTGCAGTTGGAACGGTTGTAATT
>JAISDH010000410.1 GCA_031264975.1 Bacteroidales bacterium | reverse complement strand
GATTACAGAAAACAATTTAGTATGAGATATTTAAAAAGACATATTGATACGGATTTACAGGAATGGAAAAATGCGGAAAAACGTAAGCCGCTTTTGTTGCGCGGGGCAAGGCAGGTGGGTAAGTCGTCTGCTGTGCGGGAATTGGGCAAAGGATTTGAGCGCTTTCTGGAAATTAACTTTGAAAACAAGGATTTTGCGAGCGCAAAAAGGATTTTTGAGCGCCATTCAGACCCGCGACTGATTTGCGAAGAACTTTCGGTTTTGTACGAACAACCGATTGTTGCCGGACAAACGTTGCTCTTTCTCGACGAAGTACAATCCTGCACCGACGCTGTTTCTTCGTTGCGCTATTTTTATGAGCAAATGCCTGAATTGCACGTTATCGCGGCGGGTTCTTTACTTGAATTTGCCCTGCAGAAAATCCCTTCTTATGCTGTGGGCAGGGTGCGTTCGATGTACATGTACCCGTTTTCGTTCGAGGAATTTTTGGCGGCGACGGACAGAAATATTTTACTCGAAAAATTGAACGTTGCGACGCCTCAAAATCCTTTGTCGGAAGAAGTTCACAGGAAATTGAAGGAACTTTTCCTGCGTTTCGTTGTTGTTGGCGGAATGCCCGAAGTGGTATCGGAATATGCGACAGGCGGTTCGTTGCTCAATTGCCAGAATATTTTAGACGAACTGACTGAAACGCTGTTCAACGATTTTGCAAAATACAGGCAAAGAGTGCCTGCCACACGCTTGGAAGAGGTCTTTTCTGCCATTATCGCCCAGACGGGACAAAAATTTACTTATTCCAAAGCCGCTACCGCTGCCAATCAACTACAAATGAAGGAAAGCATCGAACTGTTGAAAATGGCGGGACTCGTTTATTCCGCCACGCACAGCTCGGCAAACGGTTTGCCTCTGGCGGCGGAAACCAACCCGCGTTACCGGAAATTGATGCTGTTCGATACGGGAATTTACCAGCGATTTCTGCGGTTAGACATTACCGGACTGTTGCTTGATGAAAAAATTGAACAAATCAACAAAGGAGCTTTAGCTGAAATGTTTGTGGGAACGGAACTTGTAAAAGCACAAAACAACCGTCTGCCTGCCGAACTTTACTATTGGCAACGCGAAAAAGGAGGTAGCGCCGCCGAAGTCGATTACATTATACAGCAAGGGCAAAATATTATACCTGTTGAAGTTAAAGCGGGAACAAAGGGTACAATGCAAAGTATGTTTTTGTTTCTGTCGGAAAAAAGGCAACCTTTCGGAATCCGTTGTTCTATGGAGAATTTCGGAGAATTTCAGCAGATTAAAATTTACCCGCTTTACGCGGCAGGGCGATTGTAATTTCTGATTTTCTTGTGCCTGTGCAAGCGGAAACGTCTGCTTTTAGCGCGGCACAGTGAAGGCGTTACGACGAATGGAAGCGCATTGGATGCATTCGGTTTGCTTGGAAGCTATCTTTTTTTACATTTTACAATGGTAAATTTCATGGGGGGACGATTCGGCGTAGATTTAACAGGTTCATCAATGCAGGAAAAATCTATTAAGCCGTAGTTGCCAAATTCCTGTTTGATGGAATCCGAATCATAGAAAAACAGGTTAATTCCGCTCGGCATTTTGAACCAATCCTTACTTAATTCCTGCCCGCTTCCAGACATTGAGTCGTTTTTTGAAATGAACGAAAAAATCATCGTCCCGTTTGGCGCTAATTGGTTGTAGCAGTCGCTAATGAATTTATTCCGTTCATCTTTATTCAACAGATGAATGAGCGCATAACTGAAAATCCCGTCATAGAGTTTGTCCTCGAAAGGCATGTCTGCTACCGAACCATTATATATAGGTATGTTGAGCCTGTTTTGAGTTCGCGCCAACTCAATAGCGGTCTTTGAGATTTCAATTCCTGTAACATTCATTCCTGCATCCAGAAAAATGCTTGCGTTTCGCCCGTAACCAATCCCCGGAATTAATACGTCTTTGACTTTTTCTTGCATGAAAAAATCTTTTGCTACGATGGCAGATTCAGCCGGTTCAAATCCCCACATGGTTTGTTTTTCGATAAAAGACGCTTCCCAAAATTCATTCATTTTTACAATGCTATTTTTTATTTCGGCTGTTTTTCCGATAGCCGAATTTCACGACCACAAAGGTAACATTTTTTATCCGGTCATTCTTCCTGAAATTTTCCGTGCAGGGAAAGAAAGGACAACCGCATAGTAAAGGGCGACCGCAAGGGTCTCCCCTACATTCTATAATCCTGAAAATCCTGATTCAAACAAATAAGGGCGTTGCAAGCAACGCCCCAATTAATCATTTATCACTAATCGTTCATCACTAACTTCACACGCTTTGTTCAACTGTCCATACGAAAGCGCGAACGCCTACTCCGTCGTTACGTATGCTGAGTTTTTTTACTGCTTGTAAAATATCGTGTACTTTCTCATCGTCTACCATTACCAGGATGGCTGAGTTCATTTCCGGCCAGGTATGGGTGCCTCGGTGAGGTTCTCCTTTTAGCGTGCCGCATCCCTGAACGTTTTCCCAAAATGTAAATCCTCTAATGCCAAGTCGACTAAGCATGTACTCGACACGTTCTGTATTTGTTTGACTAAATGCAATGAAAACTGCTTTCATAACTCTTTTTTTGTTTTATTAATAAATGGATAGATGAATGTTTCATCTATCCATTCGGTTTATATTATTTTTTATTTACGTATTATATTTAATTCCTCTTCCGCTATATCCGGTAACTCCATGAAATGAAATTTCTTTTGTACTTTTCCCTGCTTATCCCGTTCTCCGCTTCTTGAGAACAGCGCATAGAAAATAGGAACGACAATCAATGTTACAATGGTAGAAGTTATCAAACCGCCAATGACCACAATCCCCATCGGAACCCACATCTCTGAACCTTCGCTCGTACTGAGCGCCATCGGTAACATCCCTAAAACCGTAGTAGCAGCCGTCATCAACACCGGACGAAGACGGGATTGCCCCGACAAAGCAATAGCTTCATGAAGCGGATAACCTCTATCTCTCATCAAATTAATGTAGTCGACTAACACGATACCATTCTTAACAACAATCCCAATTAGTAAGATAACGCCTAAAGCGCCAATCATATCCAATGTAGTATTTGTGAGAAGCAACGCCAAAATAACTCCCGTAACGGCAAAAGGAATGGACATCATAATGATAAACGGTTTGGAGAACGATTCAAACTGTGAAGCCATTACAATATAAACCAACATGATAATGAGTACTAATAATATTCCCATATCGGCAAATGTTTCCTGTTGGTCTTCGTAATCCCCTCCTATATTGATAATAATGCCTTGAGGTATTTCCATGGTTGCGATTTCATTTTGTATTTCAGTGGCTAATTCTCCCAAAGAAGTATTCACCGGCGTAACCGAAACCGTAACAACGCGTTCTCTCCGCTTTCTTTCAATGGCAGGAGGTCCCCAATATTCTTGAATTTTGGCTACTTCCTTTAGTTTTATTTGTTTACCTATGGGCGTCATGAGCGTCATGTCTTCCAAGGAACCGATGCTGTTTCGATAATCTTCAGACAGACGAACAATGATATCATATTCATTTCCATCTTCCCGCAAATAACCGACAGGCATACCCGCTACACGATTACGAATATAAGTTGATACCGTAGACTGATTTAATCCCAACTTCGCTATCTTTTCCTTATCGAAAACAATCTGCAATTCGGAACGGTCTTTTTCACGACTGATTTTAATGTCTCTGGCTCCTTTTATGTTCACCATCCGTTTGGATAAGTCCGCTGCAAGCGCATTGGTTTTATTGAAATCATATCCGAAAATTTCTATACTTACATTATTCCCCGCGCTTCCAAAACCCCCACTTTGATTAGTTACGGCGTATGTAATTACTTCCGGCATAGTTTCAAGTTCTTTACGGATAACTTCCTGAATCTCGAATATCGAACGTTTTCGTTCTCCTTTCTTTTTTGTACGCACGGTCATACTGATTTTATTGTTGGTTGTGGAAGAAAATAAAGCAGAGATACCCGCCTCGTCGTTCGAGCCTGCGGAAGAAGAAATGACAATTGTTTCAGGAATAAGTTTCATAATCCTGTTTTCAAGGTCGCGCGCTGTTTTAACCGTCTCTTCTATACGGGTTCCCGTTTCAAGTTCAATGGTAATATTCATTCTACCGTCATCGGATTGCGGCATAAAATCGGAACCAATCATACCAACCATTGCCGGAATAAGAGAAACTACAAATATGGCTGTTACAACCGACAATGTAATTCTTTTATGTCTCAAACATACCCGTAAAACCTTTGCATACCAGGCGTCAACGACGTCTAAAAAGTGTACGACCGTATTTTGATACGTAAACCGTCTTTCTTTTTTCTTCTTTTTACCTTCGTTGGCATTTCTTGCCTTTAACAGTCGCGACGATAACATGGGAGTTAAAGAAATAGCTACAATGGCAGACGTTACAATGGAAATAGTTACAATCCACCCTAATTCCTTAAACATAATCCCCGCAATACCCGGAAGCATGGTTAACGGTACAAATACGGCAACAATCACCAGGGTTGTTGCAATAATAGCTACCCAAACTTCATTTGTTGCATAAATAGCCGCTTCCCTTGGAGTGGCGCCTCGTTCTATATGTTTATCTATATTTTCCAACACCACAATAGCATCGTCGACCACCATCCCAATGGCGACCGTCAATGACGCCAACGAAATAATATTAAGCGAACTCCCCGTTAAAAAGAGATAAATAAACGCAACAACCAACGAAATAGGAATGGCAACGGCAATGATTAATGTAGCTCTCCATTTTCCTAAAAAGAGAAGCACAACCAATACCACAAAAAGTAAAGCATATAAAATGGATTCTCCAAGTCCGGCAATAGAATTGACAATATTTTCCGATGAATCGTAAATGATTTCAATATTGATATCGGAAGGCAATGTCTTTTTAATCTGTTCCATTTGCTTACGAACGTCGCTGGCAATTTGCACCGTATTTCCTCCCGATTGTTTCATCACAATCAGACGAACTCCGTCGCGTCCATTTATTTTTTCTTCCAGAGAAAAGTCTTTAATTGTGTCCCTTACAGTGGCAAGGTCTCGTAGAAATACCTGTTTCCCGTCAGGAGAAGTAGTAACAACAATATCGTTGATTTCACTGCTTTCTATATATTCTCCGTCTACCCGCAACTGATAGGATTCTTTTCCCATTTTTACCGTACCGGAAGCCAAATTCAAGTTATTGGTCATGATAGCCTGTCCTATCATTTCAAGACTTAAATTGTAAGCGTCAATCTTGTTCGGGTCTAAATCGATATAGACATACCTTTCCGGCGCGCCCGACAAAGATAAAGTCCCAATTCCGTCAATACGGTTTAAAACATTAATAACATTATCTTCCAATATCCTTTCCAAGCCCGGATAACTTTCGTCTGCCGTTATGGCATATTGCATAATTGGAAAATAACTTGAATTGAATTTAAACACAATAGGACGACTGCAACCTTCCGGCAAATTCTCATATATCATATCTATGTTGGCTCGAATATCGCCGACAACTTCCTCCAAGTCCATTCCCCATGTAAATTCCATCATGACCATGGAGATATTATCTTTGGAAGTTGAGGTGATTTCCTTCAATCCATCCACAGAATTAAGCGTATTTTCTATTATCTTAGTAACATTCGTCTCTATTTCCGAACCATTTACGCCGGGATAGGTAGTTAGTACGGTAATATAAGGAGGCTCTATTTCGGGCATGAGGTCGATAGGTAGACGCGTCATGGAAAAAGCGCCCAATACGATTACTGCCACGAATATTAATAATGTACTAATCGGTTTATTAACCGCTGTCTTGTATATACTCATATCTTTCTGATTATATCTATTTATTTTGTTCTACTGAGAAGAGAATCTTCTTCTTTTTTTACGATTTCCAAACTGCTGCCCGTAACAAGACGAGATTGTCCGGTAATTACAATTTGGTCTCCTGCTTTAATTTCATTGGAAAAGATTTCTATTTTGTCATCAAACCGTTGTCCCAATGTAACAACAACACGCTTAGCGGTACCGTCGTCATTAACATATACGTAACGTTCGTTTGAACCCTGTAACTTTAAAGCTGTTTGGTGAGGAATCAAGAAAGATTCTATTTCCCCCATTCCCATGGTTACGCGCGCAAACATACCCGGACGCAATAATTCCTTGGCATTGGCTATTTTAAGTTTGATTTGAAAGGTATGCGTCGAAGCGTCTATTGTAGGGTATACCGTTTCTATTGTAGCGGTAAATTCCTGTTCAGGATAAATATCCGTTTGTAAACTAACCTCTTTCCCTTCTTTCAGCAAAGGATAATATGCTTCGGGAATATTTACCAATGCCTTTAACTTGTTGATTTGTGTAAGAATAAGAATGGGAGCCCCACTGTATAATTCTCCGTTTTCATAGTTTTTGGCAGAGATAACTCCTGCAAAATCCGCTTTTACAAATGTGTTTTTTTCAAGGAAAGCCAGTGTTTCTTCTGTCTGGTCGTATTGGAGTTTTAACTGGTCGTATGTCTGTTGAGAAATACTTCCTGCTTTATATAATGTTTCCATACGTTCCTTTTCTATTTTTAGATTTGTAAAAGCCAGTCGTGTTGTATTAAGTTGATTCTGGTCCATAACAACCAACATCTGTCCCTGCTTGATACGAGAACCAACGTCTACATTTATACGTTCAATCTTTCCTGTCAGGGAAGGCGATACGTTCATGGTTTCATACCCTTGTAAAGTCGTGGACAAGGTCAAAGTATGTGCAATCTTTTCCTTATTTAACACCATTACTTCTACTTTTTCAACACTGTCTTTTATTGTGTTACTCTTTTCTGAGGTTTTTCCCTCTCCGCAGCTCGTTAAACTGATAATAGCGGCTACAGTACCCGTGATTTTAATGAATCTATTCATTGGTATTTGTGATTTATAATCTTTATTTATTTATTTAAAAGTTTTTCTAATTCAATTTGAGCATTGATAAGTTCAAGCATTGCCTGTATGTAATTACTTTGAGCCGTGATTAGATTGTTGCTCGAATTGGTAACATCCATGCTTGAAGCATATCCTTGTTCGTATTTATTTGTAATATTATTGAACACTCGCTGGGAGACGTCAATATTTTTACGTTGTGTTTCGTAGTTTTCAAAATGAGAATGTAAGTTATAACGTAATTGTCTATCTTGTACTTTCAATTGGTCTGCAACCATTTCCATATTGTTGACCGCCGACTTGTAAGAACATTTGGCTTCATTTACTTTGGATAATTTACTGCCCGAAGAAAAAATCGGAACATTCAAAGTAATTCCAATAACCTGTGGCGGATTCATATCAAAGGCTGTCGTTTTTATTTTGCTTTTATATTGATAGTAAGCGCTCAATGTCGGTCCATAATTCCATTCATTTAGTCTAACCTGTCTCTTTGCAAGCGCAACGTTTTGTTCTATCAATTGATAGTCCAAATTATTTGTTAGAGAGAAATGTTCATTTAACAGATTGTTTGCATTTTCAATATTTAAAATATCTTCAATCCCTTCCGTAAGACGTATTTCCGTATTAACAGAAGCTCCCAACAACAACCGCAATGAATTATAAAGCATTTCAACAGAACGTCTTGTTGAATTTATACTATTTTGCAGAGAAGATACCTGTACGGAAATTTGGTCTGCGTCGGTTTGTTCGCTTATCCCGACAGTAACAGCTTGTTGAACGTAAGTTTCCAGTCTTAATATATTTTCCATACTCTCTCCTAACAATTTCATTGTGTTTTCCATTGCCAGAATAGAAAAATAAATTGTTTTAATTTGCGCTCTTGTAGCATGTTCTGTTATTTGGTAATTGGTTTGAGCCATTTCTCTTGCCATTCGTCCCAAAGTAGCCGATACAATTTGCGCTCCGCTTACGCCGATAGACGCTTGCACGGTGATATTACTTGTTGGATCCATTGGAATTTGCATACCCATCATATTTAATTCATATCCCAGGTAGTTTGTATAGTCCAAAGAACCTGTTACTTGTGGAAGCATACTTGAGATGGCATACCATTGCGTTGATTTTGCCTTTTTGAGTTCAATAGAAGCATTTTTCATGGAATAGTTATGTTCTATTGCATATTTTTCTGCTTCTTTCACTGATAATTGGAGCGTGTCATTTTGTCCCAACAAACAGGTATGGAACAAGACGACACTGCATAGCATAATTAAATTTCTTTTATTTATCATATTAAATCCTTTATTCATCTTGGTTACAATTTATTTCGTTATTTTCAAAATACCGATGACTACGCTGTAATACATCGTCTATAAGTTTTAGTCCTTTTTCGGTTGCGATTCCCCGTATATAACACAATATTGTATTTTCAAAAATTTCTACAACCGAATATCGCTGGAATAAACTTTTATTATTACTATTATTATTCTGCGTTGTCATTAGAAAAAAGAAAAATACCTTGACAATCTCTACCTGAATATCATTTCTAAAGATATTTCGTTCAATGCCTTCTTTCAGTATTTTATCAATATATTCCAAATAATCATTTATATGTGTCGTTACGAGTTTTTCGAATATTTCAGGATAATATCGTTTTATTTCAAGGAAAAAATGATGATGTTCTTTTAACCTGCTATAAATTTCAATATTGAGGAAAGGGAACATCTTCTCAATAACATTTCCACCATCTTTCGACAAATAATATGTCATTTTGGTTTTCTCTTCTTCAACAAGGTGTAAGATGCACTGATAAATAAGTTCGCTTTTATTTTCGAATATCTCATATAAAGTTCGTTTGGACATGCCTAATTCTTTGGCTATATCGTCCACGCTGACTTTAACGCCTTGTGCAAAAAATATATCTAAACAATTCTGAATCAAAAAAGTACTTGTCTGCATAAATAATTTATTAATAGAAAACTGAAAAAACGATTTTAGTTTTCTTGTTTTTTCTATTCCATAACAAATACTATGCCACTTGTCGAAATCCGGCAAAACACGTCCAAAAAAATACGCATCCATTCTATTAGTAATTGATATACACATGTTATTTTTTTTTGTCATTGTTCTATCCATTGTCATGCCAAAAATATTATCCAAGCCAGCGGGACATAAGTCATCAAACTCGCCTGACTTTACACTTATCCCCAATTTCAAAAAGGAAATATCCGCCTCCGGCAAGCTGGAAATGGCGTTTTCGATACCGTTTCCGGCGAGCGATAACCTGCCTGCTATTCCATTGGCAAATTCTTCAGTTTCTATTCTATAGCTATTTTCCGCATTGGCATAGCCTGTTTTTTGTTTGTCAAATCTCTGTGGATTTTGTCCTGTATGTACTCTATATTTCATTTGAGTTTATGATTAAAAAATTGTTTTTTTCTCATGGTATCTTATTTTATGTCGTATATAAATTTCGTTAATTTGAGAGCATAAAAATTTCTTCCTGATATAATTTTTGCTGCAACCGTATATAAAAAAATTTCTTCCTGATATAATTTTCGCTGCAACCATATATAAAAAAATTTCTTCCTGATATAATTTTCGCTGTAACCGTATATAAAAAAATTTCTTCCTGATATAAATTTCGCTGCAACCGCATATAAAAAAATTTCTTCCTGATATAAATTTCGCTGCAACCGCATATAAAAAAATTTCTTCCTAATATAAATTTCGCTGCAACCGTATATAAAAAAATTTCTTCCTGATATAAATTTCGCTGCAACCGCATATAAAAAAATTTCTTCCTGATATAAATTTCGCTGCAACCGTATATAAAAAAATTTCTTCCTAATATAAATTTCGCTGTAACCGCATATAATTTTTGGTTTAGAAAAGAAAAATGTAAAACACAAGGAATCTGTAAGATATGTTTTACTGTTTTTTTGCTTTTGGTTTTTGAAAAAGAACAATTCTCCTGTCTGTTCACAAGAGGAAAGTACAGAAATCCAAATCCTGTACCTTCATATATATAG
>JAISDH010000328.1 GCA_031264975.1 Bacteroidales bacterium | reverse complement strand
TACCCAAAGTTTGGAAGGAGCTACCCAAAGTTTGGAAGGAGCTACCCAAAGTTTGGAAGGAGCTGCCCAAAGTTTGGAAGGAGCTACCCAAAGTTTGGAAGGAGCTACCCAAAGTTTGGAAGGAGCTGCCCAAGGTTTGGAAGGAGCTGCCCAAGGTTTGGAAGGAGCTACCCAAAGTTTGGAAGGAGCTGCCCAAAGCCTTCAGAAGGCGATAATTTATCTTTATATCACTGTATTGAGCTGCTTTCGCCCAACAAAATGAATGACCGAAGGTAGATGTTATGTGTGTATATTCTCTCATTATTTTATTTATACAAAAGTAGTATATTTCTTAATATAAAACACGATTTGGACAAGTTTTTTTATCAGAATCAGGATTTATGGTATTACGGGATGAGCAGGATTGAAGGGCGAAAGGTGGGGTGGCACGAAAGGGCGAAAGGTACAAGGAAAAACTTATCCACTTTTCTTCTATGTCTATTAATCATTATTTTCGTGGCTTGCCTGCTTGTTGCCTGTTGCGTTTTTCCTTTCGCCCTTTCGTGCCTTCGCCCTTTCGCCCTCCCATCTTTTCTTATATTTTTTTTGAGAGACTGACAATAATTATATTTTTTGTAAGTTATTATTTCGTTCTATCGGTAATGATATTGATATGATTTTTTTAGGTACGTAATAAGGAGGGGAACTGTCTTATTTTATTTAATTATTTTTATCGCCCCTCTTGCGTGCCTTTTTATAGCGAAATAGCGAAGGAATTTATTTAAATTTAATTATTAATTTATTGAGTACGCAATGGGGGAGAGTTTCTCATATCATTTTATTTTTATTGTTTTCTCCTCCTTGCGTTTCTCTTAGGGAGGCGTTTAGGAGGATATTTGTTTTTATATTTCATCAGTATGCCGTCTCCAACATGCGTTATTTCAGGTAACTTGTAATATCTTATGGCAGGGATTTATATTCATATTCCATTTTGTGTAAAAAAGTGTTTCTATTGTAATTTCTTTTCTTCTATCGATTTGTCCTTGCAGACGTCTTTAGTAGAGTCTCTTTGTCATGAGATGGATTTACGATACGATTATTTGGACAATCAACCGGCGGAGACATTATATATAGGCGGAGGAACGCCAAGCATATTGCAGCCTCTCATGCTGGGAACAATTATTTCTCATGCGAAAAAAGTATTTGGTTTGAATCCCAATGCCGAAATTACGCTTGAAACCAACCCTAATAATCTCAATCATGAATATATGAAACAATTGTCCGATACTTCGATTAACCGATTAAGTATTGGAATCCAATCATTTTTCGACGATAACTTGCAGGTATTGGGTCGTATTCACAGTGGGAAGCAGGCGGAAATCTGCCTTGAACTTGCAGACAGGTATCATTTTTCCAATCTATCTGTAGATTTAATGTATGGATATCCTCGTTTATCAAGGCGCCAATGGCGGGAAAATCTGGAGAAAGTCAAAACGGTTAACCATCTCTCCTGTTACAGTCTCTCTCTGGAACCCCATTCAATACTGCATACACAGATACAAAATAAATGCTATCGTCTCCCAAATGAAGATGAAATAATTCGACAGTACCAATTGTTAACAGACTTTGCAGCGGAAAATAATTTTATGCATTATGAGACGTCCAATTTTTGCAGGCAGAACCGGTTTTCCAAACATAATACCGCCTATTGGCACAACGAACCTTATATTGGGATAGGTCCTTCTGCACATTCGTTTAATCGGTTTCAGCGACAATGGAATATCGCGGATGTAGACCGTTATATTCAACAGTTGAGGTCTCTGCATACTCCCGAACAATGGGCAACAAAAGGAAAGGACGCCATTTTCAACGATGAAATACTAACGCCGGTCATGCAAATAAATGAATATATAATGACTTCTTTACGGACAATTTGGGGTTGCAACCTGCAATATGTAAGGGAACAGTTCGGAGCGTCTTTTCATACCGAATTGCTAAACAGGCTCAATACAATAAATCGGCATTGGTACACGGTGGAAGAAGACAGGTTGGTATTAACTCATCAAGGAAGTCTTTTTGCAGACGCCATAGCAAGCGACTTATTTTTTGATTGAAAAGAACCATACCATTTGAGTACAATATATACTGTACACGGTTTATTTTTATTCATTTCTCATCAAGGAATCCATATCAATAGAAAAAACGTGTACCACCTGTCTTCTCTTCCCCGTATGGGAAAGCATATCAATGGAAAAGAAATGAATGCCCTAACGGGCAATAAAGCGGTTCTGTTGATATTCCGTTCTATTGATATAAATGCCCTGACGGGCAATGCTCAAAACCATGCCGCGCACAATATATTTATCGCTTCAACAATCTTTTGTAATTTCCATAGTGGACGTTTCCGCAAATAGCAGTCATGTATGGCGAATATGAAACGCGGAAACAATATTATCTCCGCAAATTATTCATATAATCTTGAGACCCTTTAAATTTTACAGGAATCCGAGGTCTAATTTCGCTTCGTTTGTCATCCTTTCTATAGACCATGGAGGAGTAAATGTAATCTTTACATTCACCGTACCTGCATTTGGAATCTTTTCTATGGTTGTTTTTACGTCATTGGGCAGGGATTCCGCCATGGGGCAATGAGGAGACGTAAGCGTCATTGTAATGGTAATATTGTTTTTAGGGTCTGTCTCAATATCATAAATAAGACCCAAATCCCATATATTGACAGGAACTTCGGGGTCTTCTATCGATTTTAGAGATTCAACAATTGTTTGTTGCAGGGGCGAGAGGTTTTCTTTATCTATCATCTTTGGTTGATTTTATTTTTGAATGCCAGAGCATATACTTTTATTTGTTTTATCATGGAAACTAATCCATTACTTCTGGTAGGAGTTAGATGTTGGGTTAAGCCAATGGTATTGAGAAAAGTTAATGAAGCGTTGATTATTTCATCGGGTGTTTTTCCCGAAAGGACACGAATAAGTAAGCTGATAATTCCTTTCGTAATAATAGCGTCGCTGTCTGCCTTATAGTAAATTTTCCCCTCTATTAATTCAGCCTGTAACCAAACATTAGACTGACAGCCTGCAATCAAATAAGCGTCCTGTCTGTATTTTTCGTCTATAGGTGGTAAGGCATTTCCTAATTCGATGATGTAATTGTATTTATCCATCCAATCCTCAAATAGGGAAAACTCTTCAATAATTTTATTTTCTTCTTCCTGTATTGTCATTGTCTAAAACTTATTTGTTTTGTATGCATTATAATATAACAAATGGTCAACAATCGTTATCGCTGCCATGGCTTCAACAACAGGGACTACTCGTGGAGAAACACAAACATCATGCCTCCCAGCCGCTTTCAACACACATGGATTTCCGTCAAGGTCAATGCTGGGCTGTTCTTGCATAATGGAAGGTATGGGCTTGAAAGGAACAGAAAAATAAACAGGATTTCCATTGCTGATACCGGCTTGTATGCCTCCCGAATAATTTGTTTTTGTATGAAAGTCATGCGTAAACAAGTCATTAATTTCCGAGCCTCGTTTGCTTGCAGAAAGAAAACCGGAACCGTACTCAAACCCTTTTGCAGCAGGGATAGATAACATGGCTTTGGCAAGATTTGCAGAAAGTTTATCAAAAACAGGTTCTCCCAATCCCGCAGGAACATTGCTAATCAAACAACCGATTACGCAACCGATACTGTCTTTTGAGACGGCAATTTCGCTCAAAAAGGCAAGCATTTCCTGTGCCGTTGCATTATCAGGACAATGTAAAGCATTTTTTTGTGCTTCTGCCGAATCATAACTGCAAAAGTGGTTCTTTAATTTCACATGTCCTATTTGCGTTGTGAAGGCTTCTATATGAATATTGTACTGTTTCAGAAACATCATGGCAAAACAGCCGCAAACAACTCTGCAAGCGGTTTCCCGTGCGGAAGCTCTTCCTCCTCCACGATAGTCGTAGATATTGTATTTTTTCCAATAGGAGAAATGCCCATGAGAAGGTTTCAATACGGTTGATTCCTGCGTATAGTCTTCCGATTTGGTATCTTTATTTTGGATAAAAAAAGCAATTGGCGCCCCTGTTGTTTTTCCGTGCATAATACCTGATACAAACTCTACATTATCCAATTCTTTACGTTGGTTTATATCAAGAGGGTCTTTTTGCCGCAATGCCAATTGTTGTTGAATCAAATCATAATCCACAACAAGATTGGAAGGACAGCCGTCAACAATCCCGCCAATTGCTTTTCCGTGAGATTCTCCAAAGGTAGAGATACGAAATAAATTACCAAAGCTATTCATCTCAGAATGCGATACATCTTTACCGTTGCTCGAACAGCATAAACAATATTGATACCTCGTATTTGAACGACAGACTCAATCTTATTTTGTAGTCTCTTTTGTAGCTTCCTCTACGTTACGTGAAGACAAAATGGTAATAATAACCTTTGACGGGTTATCAATAATAGAGATATTATCCAATTTGACGTCTTCTATTCGGATTGAATCCAAAATATCTAATGTACTGATGTCAACCGTAATCATTTCAGGAATATGTTCCAATAATCCTTTTACTTTTAACTTGCGTACACGTTTCGATAATTTTCCTCCCCGCATGATTCCCGGAGAATTTCCGGTAATACGTAATGGGATATCAATTGTAATTGGTTTTCCGTCGATAATTTCCAAGAAATCAACATGCAGCAAATTTTCTGTTACCGGATGAAATTGTGTTTCCTGAACTATCGCCTTATACGTTTGTCCTTCTACATCCAATTCGACATAAAATACTTCCGGCGTATAAATTAAATCTTTAAAGGATTTCTCTTCTATTAATAGAAGTAATTGTTTTTCCCCTCCATACAATACACAAGGGATAGAACCACTATTACGTTGACTTTTTGCATCTTTTTTCCCTACATTCTCTCTTAGAGAACCGCTCATAGATACTGACTTCATTGCTTCTTTCTGTTATTTAAAATGTAATATTAAAATGGCTGCAAAAGTACAATTTTTTTCAATACAAACCAACTATTTGTTGCTTTTCCGCTAAAGTTTTGCAAAGGACAAGGGACAAGACGGCAGCAAGCAACAGGCAACAAGCAGGCAAGCCACGAAAAAGAAAGGACGAAAGGGGCGAAAGGAACAAGCAATGAGCATTTCTTTGTACCTTGTTCCCTTCCCTATACCTTAGGGAAAATTAATTCCCTTAGGGAATTAATATCTTTCGGTAGAAAAATGAAACGAAGATATATCTCTGCATTCCATAGGAACGCACCTTTGTTTGGAATAATTTCCCGGACTGCATCAGGAAAACCGGAAAAAGTTGTATCTTTGTCCGCGAGCGGCGGGATATATAAGGCTCGAAGACAATGATAATAAATAGTTCTAATATATAGAGGATAGATTTTATTTTTCAAAACATGCGAAAGAGTAAATGCAGAGGAGAAACATCTGTCGCAACATGGCAATTGATACGGTTTTACATCCGGCTCAAACGCTTATTGACGATGAGTTTCCGGAAATGAAAATTTTTCAAGCGCTGATATGGGAAAACGAAGAGGTATTTCTTTTGCGTGTTTTCGTAAATGTAAAACAGCATCCGAATATAATTGTAACGCTATACAAAACGAGTAAAATAAAAAAGTATTATGAAAGTAAAATATGACAAGGCGCAAGATATCATTTACATATCGTTCAACGACGAGGCTATCTATGAAAGCGATGAAGAGAAGAAAGGAATTATTCTTGATTATACTGCCAACGGACAAATTGTCGGTATTGAAGTGCTGAATGCTTCCAAACAGGTAAGAAATCCTTCAAA
>JAISDH010000291.1 GCA_031264975.1 Bacteroidales bacterium | reverse complement strand
TTCAGAACTCCTGAACCGTATATTATCATCTATCGGTAAATCAAGCGCATACAAGAGCTGTTATCGCAAACAGAAAAAGTCGTATATTTGCCGGGAAAAAAGTAAAAGGATATGCAAACACAATTACCCTTATTTTCAGGCGAGACCAAATTGATTAATACGACGTTAGGTTATATTGAACATGAAGGCTTCCGTTATTATTTACACAACGGGAATCCGATTTACTGTCATTCACTGACAGACCGGAACAGTTATCGTTTCATACTTGGGAATCTTGTAAGCAATCATTTGTGCAGTATAAGCGAACTGAGCGAAGCTTTAGGCGAGGGGCGCAAAAATATAGAACGTTATGCAAAGACCTTCCGTGAAAAAGGCGCCTCCCATTTTTTCTCGCGCAAGGAAACACGTGGACAGTGTTATAAACTGACGGAAAGTCTGTGTACTGACATACAGTCCGGCCTTGACGAAGGGAAAAGTATCTACCGGATATCGAAGGATAAAAATGTAAGCGAAGCCGCCATTCGCTATCACATAAAAAAGGGGAACTTAAAAAAAAAGCAAATTTAACCTCCTTCAGTCATCCTTCAGACCGCAATAAAGATTATCTGTCCGGTATGGAAAGCCTCGGCATGGCTGCTACCCGCATTGAAGATCGGGTAAGTTGTGCACTGGGCTTGAGTTCCTTAGCGGAAGTACAATTCGAATCATCCAAAAGCATACCCATGGGCGGCGTAATGTTGCTTCTTCCATTCCTTTTGGAAAGCGGACTGTTAAGCTATCGGGAACATTATCTTCAGCGGGAAGGGTATTACAGTTTTGATTCCCTTCCGATCACGCTGTCATTCTTATTTTTGCTTCGCATTAAGACATTGGAACAGAGCAAACAGCACAATCCCGGAGAACTTGGAAAATTGATTGGCTATGACCGGATACCTGAAGTTAAGACATTACGCGGCATGCTTCGTGAACTGACAGATCAGGGCAAATGTGAAGACTGGGGAAAGACCCTGTCCTCACAGTGGATCACGTCGGAACAGCCTGAACTGTATTACGTGGACGGTCACGTACAGGTATATCACGGCTATCCGGCAGATTTGGGGAAAAAGCATGTCAGCCGTCAACGCCTGTGTCTTCCGGGCATGATGGAGTTTTGGATCAATTCAGGGGAGGGTCTTCCCTTTTTCTTCATCACAGCGGAAGTGAATGAAAAAATGATAGAAATGCTTGAAAACGAAATTATACCCCGTCTCGTCGAACTTCACCTCCCGGGCGAAAAACAGGCGGAAGAAATGAGCGGGAATCCGGATTATCCACTTTTTACACTTGTTTTTGACAGGGAAGGATACAGTCCCGCCTTCTTCAAACGCATTTGGGATAAACATCGCATAGCTGTGCTGACTTACAGAAAAAATGTGAAAGATAACTGGAATGAAGCAGTTTTTAAGGATGTAAAAGTAGAAATCCGAATAGAGGAAACCGAGATGAAACTGCACGAGGAAGCAGTTGTTGTTGACAAATATTCCATGCGTGAAGTACGGCGGCTGTGTCCGAATGCTCATCAGACAGCCATTGTTACCAATAATAAAATATTGACCCTTGCCTTAATTGCGGCATACATGTTCGGAAGATGGATACAGGAAAATTTTTTCCGATATTTAAGACAGGAATACTCCTTTGATAAAATAATACAGTATGCAGTAGATGACATAGATAATAATATCGTTGTTGTTAACCGGGAATACAGTAATATTGAATACAGGGTAAAGAAATCAAGGGAAAAACTCTCCCGTTTGAAAGCCAAACTCTACGACCGGCAGCAACCGGGTCTTCCGGAAGAAAAAACCGGTGAAAACAGTAGAAAAAAAGGGAAATGGTTTACACGTCAGCTTGAGTTGCAGGAACAGATACAGCAGATGGATACTGATATAAGTGAACTCATTAAAGAACGGAAAAATACTCCCTATAAAATTCCTGTGGGGGAAATGCCGGTACAAAGCCGGTACTCCAAACTTAATCAGGAAAGCAAATATCTGATGAACATTGTTAAAATGATCTGTTACCGGGCTGAAACTGCTTTGGCTCACCTGATTGCTCCTCATTATAAACGTGATGACGACGAAGTGAGAACTCTGGTCAAAGCTATTACGCTGCTGTCTATAGACTTGATTCCTGATTACTATAACAATAAACTGAATATATATCTGTATCCGCCAAGTAATAACAGAAGTCGGGAGGCTATCTCAAATATCATCGATACCGTTAATAAAACTGACACTGTTTTCCCGGGTACTAAGTTGACCCTCTTTTTCAATATCGCGACATTTTAAGTTGCGAGAGGTCAGGAGTTCTGAATTTTAATGGTTGCCGAAGATATTGTTGAATATCAGCGGACATCACAAGACGCGCACAATTATTAGATACTTTCGCCAAATCTATTTATTTTCAAATATTTGGACTCTTTCTTTGTAAGGAATGCCTTCAATATCAGTCCAACCTCTTGGGAGACCTAATTCTTCTTCAATGTCTTCTAATGATTTTCCACCTTCTGCTATGCTGTGTGCAAAATATTGTACTGGGTCTATGGTATTTCCGAATTTCTTAAAACATTCGTAAACAAGTTCCAATAACAAGATAAAGTATTTGTTACAAGCCGTTACCACATCTTCTTTGGGGATTGGACTTTTAATTTCATCTTCTAAAAAATGGTCGAAAAAATACCATACTTGTCTTTGATTGTTTTCATCACAAAACATATGCCCGCTCGTTAGCGGATAATACCCAACCTTTTGAGATAAATTTCGGACTTCTAAAAAATATCTCGCTAAATCATTTTGTTTTAATTTGTTTTGGTGCTGTTCATACCATTCTTCAAAATCAGGTATATCTTTCATTGCTGCTTGTAACGCAAATGTTATACTTCGAGCGGCACTCGAAAAAGCACTTAAATAGTATCGAGTACCCAAAAATAATTCTTTCCCACAAGTTGTTTTCTTGATTTTTTCGAGGAAAAAATCTGTTTCCCCAATTTTATCTTCAACTATTTGAAAACTTCTCATATTCGTTTATTCTGTAAATCCGTGTTTTTTCAGTTTTTCCAAGTTCAGAAAGAAAGTGTATTTTTTTCTGTCGTCCAATGGTTTTTTGCCCTGCAAAACATCGTCCATTACTTTCCACTTCCAATTTTCCAAAACACGTTTTCTTCTGTCCCAGTCAACCATTTTTTGAATCAGTTCCAACGTAATTTCCGTTGAATTTGAATTGATGTTTGTCTGTTGTGTTGCCTCTGATGCGGTTTTTTCCCGTGCTGCCAATTCGTCTGCTTCTTCCAGCAATTCAATGTTGTGCTGGCAAACAGTTTCAAAAATTGACATTGCCTTGTTACGGTCTGTATCGCTTAACTTCCTGTTGTTTTTTATTTTATACGCTATATCACTTGCGGCAGACTGATGATAAATTGAGAGAAAATCCGAATCACGTCCCCACACTTCAATCTTTTTCCAAAGGGAAAAAGGAATGGAACGGATTATACTTTCCTCGTACTGCTGTGTATCTTCTGAATTTTCATTTTCGGCTACGATATTGCGTTTGGGTGGGTTGTTCCCGTCTATCAAATCGGTGGCAATTTCATTGATATTAAAAGCCCATGAATGATTTTTGAGCTGTTGCCAACAGTCTTCTTTCTTTGCCCATTCGATATAATGAGAAACAGGCGAATTATCCAAAATAAATTTATTTACCTGTTTCATCAAGTCATAAATGCAGTCGGAAAGTGTTTGCGAAATTTGCTGATTTTTCCAAATCTTATAAAGGTCTAATTTGTTTTCTGTAAGAATGTTAATCAATGACAATGTATAAGGAACAACTACCTGTCGCAACTCACCAATATTATAATCATTCTGCTTTGTTCCATAGCGTTTTTCTGCCGTCTTAAACAAAATACATTTTGCAATCGTATCTTCAAAATATACATTGTTGATTTTTTTTGTGTTGTCGAGCAAATTGTTTGCAATAAATTGAGCATAGTTTTGTTCGTTTCCACGAACAACTATATTTGGGCTGATTACCAATTTTCCACCTTGCAATACTTCCTGATATGCATTGATATATTTTGCCAGTTCAACTTTAGAGAACATTTGATTTTTTGGATATTTCCTGTCAAAAGCACTTTGTCGGGATTTAGTAAAACCTTCACGACTGCGCAAAGTTTTGTACTGACCTCTTGCACGCTCAAAAAACCAGCAAGTTTGCATACTGTTTTGAGTTGTAATCGGTGAAAGAATATAACGTGACAGTTTTTCAATAGCTATTAAAGCAGGATTATTAGCCGAGAAATCGGCATCATTCACTTTGTTTTGCGTGTTGGCATAACGTGAAATTCGAGAAACAATATCGCTGTACTGGTCTGGATTATCAATGATTGAAAATTTGACCTGCACAAAGATATTTGAAATATCAGCTTTGTCTTTTTTTGCGGTGTTGTAAATTGAGGCGGTTGTCTGTCCTCCGTTCACGATTTGCAGATTACGAATTTTCTTAATGTAGCGGTTTGTTTCGTCAAGTTCTATGTGGTCGGCAGTGGCGGCAATTCCATTGTTAAAAGCGAAGAACATGTGCGGTTCTGTTTTAATCGTGTCACGGATTCCTTTATTGATTTTTCCTGTGAATTGCAAAAATGAACGTACGTTTTGCTCTAATAATCTTGCACCGTAACGCTCGTACATTTTTGCTAAACAAGTGCCCGGAATAATAGCAATATATGCCTTATAATCCTGATTGTCAATAGTAGCTGATAAGCAGGGAATTTCAAACCGCTCTCCATCGAAATCCTCAAAATCCAATTCAATGGGAACGCTGGATTGTTCAGAAATCTTGTACAGAAAATTTATATCAACAACACGATAAAATATATTGTAACCACTGATTTGTGTACTTGGTGGAAAATCGCCCTTGTATTCTCCATTTGTCAAAATCACAGCATTAACCCGCACTAAATTTTCTTTGAGTTCAGGGAAATTGGCTAATGTATTTGCAAATTCAAAGATTGACGAAGATTCTGCAACCTCATTTACATAGTCATTGTAAACGGCTTTGCGGAAAAAATTTGTAATTCGTTTTGTAGCAATTTCAATATCGGCTTTTGCTACCGTTTTTATTTTTTCGGCGTTGTCAAAAATGGAAATAAACAAATCTACCGTTTCGTAGTTGTCGAATATTGCATAAGCATTGATTTTATGCCGGTTTTTAGTTCCTAATGCTTTTTCATCATAGGCAACGGCGACATTTTCAGTTTCGCCTGCCTCTGACAGCATTTCAACAGCAATTCGGGTAAAGGTCTGTTCCTGCGTGTCGCCCTCCTCGTTACCCACCTGCAATGCGATAATGTCCTGCAATAACGATTGATAGAATTTATTTATCTCATTCATAAGGATTTAATCATATTAAAAAGTTGGTTTTCAGAAACCAAATACTCATCGCACATTGCGAGAATGATTGAGTATTTTACATCGCTCACGCCACTGCGCAGTTCGTTTTCCCTGATTCTCGGAAAATCATTTTCGACTTTGTAAAAGTTTTCGTTGCGAATTTGGTAAAATCTGTCCTGATAAAACGGCTCGTGTTTATCCAAATAACCGGCTTCAAAAAGTTTAGTATTAAACAGCGACAACGCCGGTGTATAGTTTTCGAGTGTTTCGCGGATTGCGGTAATTTTCTGACAAAGCGTTTGACCGTTGCCGTTGGAAACCTCAACTGAAAAATGAAACAAAAACAGGTTTTCAAGCAAAGTTTCATCCAACTGTCTTTCGCCGTTAACAGTAACTTTCTGCGGGTTACTAGTTGAGGTAGTTTTTACCTCGACTGCCCAACTATTAGCCTGAAAATCGCGCAATGCTTTGTCCACACCAACCCAAGTGTGCAGTACATCGCAGGGGTTTGTGTCGGGCTTGGCAAGAAACTTTTGTAAAAAGTGCAATTCGCCGAAAAATCCCTGTTGCTCGGCGGGTGTTAGTCCTGTCGAGTTGTTTTTCTCAAAAAGAGTTTTCCACTTTTCCAACTGATTGACAATAGTTCGGCTGATTTTCTGTTCGGTGTTCAGACGGAGAACCGACTGTATCAGATTTTCGCACAATGTTGCAAAAATATCGCGGCTATTCGGGTACAAAAGTTGGATTACCAATAAACGGGAATTTACAAAAGTAGTGTCAGCCAACAACATAACTTTTAATTCCCGTAAGTTGTCGAAAGAAGAAATATCAATGCGTATGTCGTTGCTGAAAGTGAACGCTACACCGTAATATTTTTCAGGATATTGGAACGTGCCGTAAATATGAAACGGCACATCACTTGAATACAGGCGTTTTACAAGTCCAACGCTCTTTTCTTCTTCCAATGCTTCCCAAAGTTCCAATATATGATTACTGTTCGTCATAAACATTATCGTTTTCGTTGTCAAATGTATTTTCGGTTTCTGCAAATTCCGCAATCTGATTAACGGTATAGGAAATTGCATGATTTCCATTACTACTTGGAAGCGAAATTGCAAAGCCAATAAATGGCTCATCTGTTTTCTGATAGATTATAGTATCTGTGATTATATTTCCGTGCAAGTCTTTCACATTCGCACATTCAGGATTGAGAGGATAAATAATTAATAAAGGATTTGTTTTCGATCTAAACTCCTTACGAACAATTTCAGGAGCAGGATAATCTCTATTCCATGACTTATTTAATTCTGCTTTACGTTGACGTGTCTTATCCAATGCTTCATTCAATAAATCATCATCCAAATCAATAAATTCATCCTGTGGATTCCCAACAATTTGATTTCGTCGAATATAGTATGTGTCCCGATTTGTTTTTTCGTCTCTGGTACGTTCTGAGCAACCTACATTTATCCCATTTGAAAAAGAATATGACGCGTCTGCTTTTTTAATATTCTTTAAAACAACACGCCACGAAGTCAATTCATTTTCTTTCACCAAGTCTTTAATAAATTGGCATATTAAATCTAAATCGACCTGTTTTAGATTATCAGCAACTTTGAAATTTGAAAAATAATTACAAATATCATCAGGAGCAACATTGCGCCATAAATAATTATCCTCTTTTCCTTTGCGTTCATAATCGCCAAGTGAGCAAATAAAATTATCTGTTGCCAATAAATTGGATTTCTTTTTACCTTTATCCATTGGTAATTGATATGTTTGAATCAATCTACCTGCCCACGATACTTCTATTTGTTTGGTGTAACGCATTTTAGAAACAGAAGTAACCTGCAACTGTCCGGGACTGTTTCGCACTTTCAAAGAATAGTCTTCGGGCGTTCCATTTATGCCTGCCAAGTAATCAAATTCAGACCGCAATTCTTCGCTTGCAACAGTAATGTGCATAAACCACTCGTTCAATTCTTCGCTTGTAAAAAGACGGCACAAATCTACATAACCTGGTCGGTAACCAAACCAGCGCCCCATCTGCATAAGCGTATCGTACATTTTTGAGGCACGCAAAAAATAACTGACTGACAATCCTTCCAATGTCAAACCCCGCGAAAGTTTATCGCCTCCTATTGCAATTACTGAAATGCCGTTTTTTTCGTTTTCGTAGTATGTCAAACAATCGCCAGAAGTGCCGTTAATTGATTTTACTTCAACCTTTTGAACTGCTTTGTAAAGCAACGGTTTTATTTCTTCCCACGAATGAACAGTTAAATTTTTGTCAATGTCACTGAATTTTGATTGCTTAATTTCGGTTGTAACTGTCTTATATGATTTGTAATTTGCTGTATCGTCTTCCAAAATCCGGCGAAATTCTTCCAAAATAGCGCTGTCGCTTGCTTCTATTTCGTGTTTGTAGTAGTTAAACAGATTTTCTATCAATTCTTTAATGTGGTTTTGCCACATTTGAAAACGCGAAATATGAATGAGCATTGAATTGTGTTTTTTTCCCTGTCCTCTGGCTATTCGGACTGCACAGGTAACAATGAAACATTTAACTGCTGTTTTCAGCGATTCCGGTATATCGCTGAATGTCGGTTTATCATCATCTTTCTTGTGTCTCTGTGGAACAAAGGAATAGTAATCTTTTATGGGACAAACGATTGGCAACAAATCACTGTTTGTATCATCGGGAATAATGGAAGTTCCAAAAACTTTTTCGGGTCCAATATAATTTGTCGGCGCGGGAATGTTAATGATAAAATCACGCGGAAATAAATCGTCTTCGTTCTGCGGAATAAATATATTGGCAAATGGCGTAGCCGTGTAGCCAACATAAGCGGAACGATTGAAAAGCGAAATGATTTTGCAAATGTTCCTGTTTATTGCTGTCGGGTCCAATTCTTTTACATTGGTATTGATTGAGGCATTATCAGCTTCATCATCAATAATCAGTAAAGATTTATTTGTGATTTTGTCGTTTGTTGCCTGCGTTTGCAACCAATTACACAAGCGTTTCAAAACAGAGGCATTTTTCTTTACAACTAACAAAATGGGCTGCGGCACATTGAAATTGAAGCCGGCTGTGTTAGTTGCCCGGCTCGTAAAATCGCCTTTTTCCAAACTTGTTGTATAGGAATTTGCAATAGCATTTTCGAATCCAGGAATAAGTCCTACGCCGATTTTGGTGGTCTTATTCATAGTGTAAGCTCTTTCGTACTGCGTATCAAAGCCCAAAAAGCCCTCGTCAATGCGGTTTTGCGTTTGACTGCGCAGGTTATTGTGAATACCTGCCAAAACTACAATCAGGTTAAAGCCTGCATCGGCGGCTTTGCAAATCAACCCTGTGTAATTAGCTGTTTTACCTGACTGTACCTGTCCGACAACAAGACCTTTTTTAGATATTTGAATTTCGGAGCGTTGCGGGTTAAAAAGTTTGTCAAGCACTTTATCGGTCAGTTCGTCTAACTGCAAAATAACGCTTGGAGCAAACTTCTTTTGCTTTTCCAAGTATTCAGCATAGCGTGTCCAAAACTCCCACTTTGATTTCTGGTTTGCCCGAAAATCTTTCAGCCAGGGCTCGCGGCGTTCCCTGCCCTCTAAAATCTGAAATGTGTCAATCTTTACACTGTACATTGAAAGCAAATCGTTTTTCAACTTTACAGCATCAACATCGGGGTAAAGCATTTTTGCCTTGACAACGGCTTCGTTTATTTCGCTGTCTGCAACGCTTGCTTTTCTGCCTATTATACTCTGACAAATTTCTATTGCAACCTGGTAATTATCATTCATTTTAATTCATCTATTAAATCTTCGTAATTATTAAATGGCTCCTGTATTTTCAACAGGGCTTTTGCCTGTGCGGGCGTTTTCCCCTGCGCAATCTGATTGTTGTACATCAACAAAAGCACTTCTTTTATCAGAGTTATATCAATATCGGAAAATGGTGTTTTTTGCATTTCTTCGTCCTGCGCCTCGTTAATGTAAATTGTTTTTGTCGGTATGGCTTCTTCTAAAAACTTCAACAGTTTTTCAATTGCCTGTTCGGGTTTCTCTTTTGCTAAACTTTTCAAATCCTGAATCATTAAATGCTCACGATTAACCACAAACGACCATTTGTTATCCTTTTTCTTTTCGAGCCAAAGCGGTTGAAAATTCTGTCCGGCTCGCTGTTTTAAAATTTTTCCTCTGTGCCGGTAAATCTCGCTGCCAACGGCACGTACCGATTTTGTATAAGATTCCAACTGCTCACGACAAACTGCAGGAGGGTATGCTTTTGACTTTTTAATATCAATCTGCCATTCAGTATCAAGTTTATTCGGCAGGTCAATCTGTATCCGTACCAACTTGTAGTGTTCTTCCTTTCGGAACAATCCCAGCCAGTCACCCGCCAAAAGTAAGCGTTTGCCACGATATACATAAAATCCCTGCTGTGCAGGGTAGCCATTAATTCCCTCAGCTTTTTTATATGCCTGCTCTGACGAAAAATTATTTTTATGCGGCAAAACATAACCTTTTATTTTTACGCCGCTGTTTATGTTTTCGGTGGGCTGTTCCTGCGTTTTGCTTTCGTTTGGGCAAAACGGATTCCACGCCGTAATTTCGTGTTCGCCCCAAAAGATTTTTATTGTTTTGTCCTCGATAAAACGGTGGAAAGTCATTGCAATATGATTTTTCACTTTATCCAGAGTATCGGAAAATTTGCGTTTTGCGCTGTCGTCTGTTTCTGCCGTCTGCGTTGGCAAAACTCTGTCTAAATCACTCCAAACAACAAGCGTACCTGACGGCAAACTGTCTAACTCGTTTGCAAATTCTTCGGGTATCCATTGCAGCAATTCCCATTTATCGCTTTGTGCAACATAATCCAAATCCCATGACCAAAACGCGGGGATTTCATCTTTGCGTTTGCTTAACACGGAAAGTTTGCGGCATTGAGAAAAAGAAGCAGTTTTTAAGCCTAAACCGAAACGACCTAAATCAGTTTCGGAACGGTCGGATAATGGATTTTGCGCACCCGGTCGCATTGCCTGAATTATCTCATTGCTGTTCATTCCTTCCCCATCGTCTTTTATGGTAATAACGGATTGCCCGCCTCGCCAAATGCGACTTATGTATATATTTTTAGCTCGTGCGGAAATGGAATTATCAATAATATCTGCAATAGCGGCTTCCAAATTGTAACCGATTGCCCGAAATGTTTCTATCATTGAGGCGGCTTCCGGAATTGCCTCTGCTTTATTATATTTACTGTAATCCATAAAATTGTTCTTTTAATTCTTCTGCTATTTTATGAGCTAAAACTACAGGGACAGCATTACCTATTTGTCTGAAGGCTGCGGAACGGCTACCTTCAAAATAATAATCATCAGAGAAAGATTGTATTCGGGCAGCTTCTCTTATTGTTATGGAACGAACATTTTCAAGGGTAGGATTTATTGTTGGATATATGTAGTAATGTCCATCTATTGCAATGTGAGCAACAACGGTGTGACAACAACCATATGGGTCAACTACAGTGAAACGATTGAGACATGTTTCCCTGTTTTTATGGCGTTGTAGCCGAGGTGGAATTTTTGAGTAATCAGTCCTTTTTCTATCATTTAACCACATTTCAAGTGCCATTTTGTATATTTCCCGGTCGTTTTCGTTGTTGGGGCGGGCAATGTGTTGAGTAGTAAAATCAAAATCATTATTACGGATTTTCGATTTTTTGAGATACTCCATTTGGTCGAGTGGCTTTGTGTATTTCACCGGTTCACACAATTTTCCTTCGCCTGACTTTCTTTCCGGCAAATCGGAAAACAAATCTTTTAAAACTTCGTAACCGTTTTTTTCTATTTTTAATTCCGGGTAATGGTAAATAGTCGGATTACCGTTTTCATCTTTGACTTTCCACCCGACAATAATAACCCTTTGACGGTGTTGCAATACGCCGTGTTCAGAAGCGGTCTGTACTTTCAATTCCATTTTGTATCCTGCCTGTTCTACTAATCGGATAAGGTCTTTTAGCGGCTCGCCGTTCTTGGCGGTGCGGATACCCAAAACATTTTCAAACACAAACATTTTAGGCTGATAGCGTTCCAAAAACTTTACATAAAATTTGTACAATTCGTTGCGTGGGTCTTCTTCTACGGCTTTGCCCATTCGGGCGCGACCTGCAACGGAATACGCCTGACAGGGCGGACCACCAACAATAATATCAATCTTTTTATTCTATACTCGGCTATAAATTGAGTTATCATAAAGTTGAAAATTTAAAGTTAAAAGCGTATCTAAATCTTCTTTTGCATCTCCATTGATTACTTTTTGCAGTGTTTTGTCTATTG
>JAISDH010000274.1 GCA_031264975.1 Bacteroidales bacterium | reverse complement strand
GCCAAATGTCCTTTTATGGTCGAATTAACATAACCTCTTTTTTCTGCTATTTCTTCAATGGTTAATCCCTGTTGGTAGAGGTCGAAAGTAACTTTTTTTGTGTCTTCTTTTGACTGTGTGCCGGTTTTGTCCTGAGTGGAAGTGTTTTTTGGTTTTCTGTTTCTTTTTTCTTCTACTTTTTCGTGCATCAGGGAACCTAAATCGTGTTCATTGCAGTATTTGAGAACAATATCCAGGAATTGTTGCCCGTATTTTGAAATCGTCGCATGTCCGAATCCGCTTAATTTCAACATGTCGCTCAGCGTTTGCGGTAAAAACGTCGCCAATTCGATTAATCCCTGCGTACTCACAACCGAATAGAGCGGAATGCCCAGGTTGTCGCAGACATTTCGCCGATATTCCGTTAATTTATAGAACAAAATCGGATATTTTGCCGTCGTTTTCCGCGATTGGTTCGTTCCGGCGAAAGCATTCACCTGAAACGCCGGTACAACAAGCGTTCTTTTGGCTATATAATATTGTTCAACAGAAAATTCTTCCCTGATATTTTTGAAAATATGCAGCCTCCCTTCCAAGTAACCGTATATTTTACCTAAATCGTCATTATATTTCAACGCGTTGGCTTTACTGTCGGTGATAGCGGGGGACTTTTTCAACTCATTGGAAATCGCTTGCAGTTTTCCCAAAAAATAATTGCTTGCAGCTGCAATTCGTTCCTGCAACTTTTTTTCGTCGACCGGAACTGCCACAAGCAACGACCGCAACTCATTCCGAAAACGCAAAGCTATATTCTGTATATTAGACAGATAATCAACAATCGAAGCCAGAAAAGTTACTGTCTCAGCATTGAACGAAGAGGTTTTTTCCCTGACAAATTCGGTTAAACGGCGTATCGTATTGATGGAGTCCTGAAAATCGAAGAGAGCAAACAAAACCTTTTCCCGATATTCCTTTTTAGAGCTATCAAGCTGATTATTCAGTATTTCTATCGGCAACTTTTGTTCGTTGTGTTTGATAATGTTTTCATCGACATCGAGACTGTTGCGGTTGATTTTGCTTAACAGAACCAATCCGTCCAGCGAGCGGCAACGGCTTAAGGCAACATATACTTGCCCCGGCGTAAAAGCCTGTCCTGCATCAATAATAGCCTTGTCAAAAGTTAAGCCCTGGCTTTTGTGGATAGTGATTGACCAAGCCAAACGCAAAGGATATTGTTCAAAAGTACCCAGCAGGGTTTCCGTTATCTGTCTGGTTTCGGAGTTTGTTGTATATGAAATATTTTCCCATATTTCGGGAACAACAAAAATAGGGCTTTCTTCGGGACATTTAACATAAATCCCCTCGTTGTCGAACCCTGTAATTTCCCCGATTTTCCCGTTGAAATACCGTTGCGGCGTTTCCTTATCGTTTCTCAAAAACATCACTTTGGCGCCGACCTTAAATTCAAGTTCAAGTTCTGTGGGATAGCTCTTTTCCGGATATTCTCCTTTAATTTTGGCTTTGAACTTTTGTGATTCGCCTTGCAATTTTTCAAGTTCTTCTGCATTAATATGGTCGGCTCTATAGTTATGCGTTGTCAGGATGATGTAGGAATCGTCTTTTGGGGGCTTGAAGTCCGGTTTGTACAAACTTTGCAACAGTTCATAACCTTTATTCGACAGATTATTGTTTCGCACTTCGTTCAAGAGGCTGATAAACTCAAGATTGCTCTGTCGAAATATGTTGTCAAACTCAATATAAACAGGCGGTTGATTGCGCAGAACCATACTGTCGAAAAAATAGATGCTCGAATAATAATCCGACAACAATATCCATTCCGTTTCATTGCATACCGGCGAAAGTTGATACATATCTCCAATAAAAACCATCTGTACGCCGCCAAAAGGTTCGTTTCTGCGATACCTGAAATGACGCAACACGGTATCAATTTCGTCCAAAAGGTCGGCGCGCACCATACTGATTTCGTCAATGACAAGCATTTCCAAATTTTCGAGTACCTTGCGGCGAACACTGTTCATTTTTATCTTGGATATAAGATTTTTCTTGCTTTCTTCGGTAGGAATAAACGGGGAAAGAGGCAATTGAAAGAACGAATGAATGGTAACCCCGCCGGCGTTGATAGCCGCAACCCCTGTAGGCGCAACAATCGCCATTTCTTTTTTACCCTGTTCTTTCAGTTTTTTCAGAAAGGTGGTTTTTCCTGTTCCCGCTTTCCCTGTCAAAAAGAGTGGACGACTTGTATAATTAGCGAAATCATAAGCTATTTCATAATATAGACTTGTTTTTTGCATATCTTTTATTTTCTGTTGAATGAGATGTATTATATTATTTTGCTTTCAGTTCTGCAAAAGTACATTTTTTTTATTGAAGAATTGTAAAGGGGAAAAGATTCATTTGATAGAGGAGTAAATTTTTTTATCTGTAGCTCTTTTTATTTATGTCGAACCGGACGCCTATGATTTCTATTGTATAGTTGGGAAATAACTTGGAATAATCTGTTTAGCTAACGCCATGTCTTGAATCCATTCAACCTCAAATAGAAAATTCGGTTGTGTATATGTTTTTATACGCTGCCTGATTTTTTTGCCGAACCTTTCCGTATTTCAAAAAAAGATTGTATCTTTGCAGCAACACGCTCACCCCGCTTCCCATAAGAACAGCGCGCTCAGGGTGAGCCTTTTACTTTTATACCGTCTGAGTAAAATCATTTACAGCAAGTCTTTTTTAGACTGTCCTGCGCAAATTGCATTGCTTAAAGCACGCGGAATGACGTTTGCCGATGAAAATAAAGCCCTGCATTTGCTCGAAAATATAAATTATTACCGTTTCAGCGGCTATTGGTACCCACTGTTAGCTGACAAGCAAAACCATATTTTTAAGCAAGGCGCTGATTTTGAAACAGCATTCAACCTGTACCTGTTTGACCGTGAATTGCGTAAGCTAATTCAGTCCGAACTTGAAAAAATTGAGATTGCAGTTCGTACAAAAATGACATATGCACTTTCAACCATGCAAGACGCTTTTTGGATAGAAACGCCGATATTATTTACTAACCCAAACATGTATCAATCAACACTCGAAAAAATCATGGAGGAATTTGAGCGAAGCGATGAAGAATTTATTCTCTCATTCAAATCCAAATATTCAAATCCATTACCACCTTCTTTCATTTTATTGGAAATTACCTCTTTCGGAACATTGTCCCGTTTGTACGATAATTTGAAACCAGGAAAAAACAGAAAAGATATTGCGAGTAAGTTTGGACTGGCAGACAAGGTTTTTGCCTCATGGCTACACAGTTTCGTATATATCCGTAACGTATGCGCTCATCATGCCCGAATTTGGAATCGATGCCTACGAATCCAGCCCCTGTTTCCTAAAAACACAGGCAATACATGGCTTATGGATAATACTGTATCTAATAATCGTATTTATTACATCCTTTCTATGATTATCTACCTGCTCAACATTGTCAATCCAAAACATACTTTCAAGCAGAAATTAGAAGCCCTTTTTCTGAAATACCCCAATGTAGACAGGAAGGCAATGGGTTTTCCTGTTGATTGGCACACAGAACCTATCTGGAAATAAATAAATAGCGGAGTAAATCTGATTGTGGATATATTTTTATGTTCTGTCTGGGGAAAAATTACAATGTAGAGTGCATAAGTAAATGATACTAATGAAGCTAATATACAAGAGATTATAGAACACTATATTTCGTGTGCCAGCTTCTTTTGTCGTCCGAATTTTCATGATAGAGATACCGAAAATCGAACAATGTTTCAACCTTTCCAACAAAGCTAACAAAAAGTACACTGCAGAATTTGCACAAAATAGGTTTTCAAAATATTGAATACATGATATATATACGCAAATAAGCAATTAACTTTAGGCTGTTGAAAAATAACTATAAAT
>JAISDH010000263.1 GCA_031264975.1 Bacteroidales bacterium | reverse complement strand
CCTTTGGGTCCAAGGTCAATAATCCAGTCTGCGCATTTTATCAATTCCAAATTATGTTCTACGACAATCACGGTGTGTCCGTGGTCTACAAGAAGGTTGAATATGTTGTAAAGTTTGTGTATATCATAATAATGTAAACCTGTAGTCGGTTCGTCGAAAATGAACATTGTACGTTTCGTTTCTGAAAATCTGCTCAGGAAGAAAGCTAATTTGACTCGCTGAGCTTCTCCGCCGGATAATGTGGAAGAAGATTGTCCAAGTTGCAAATAGCCTAACCCTACATCCTGTAAGGGTTTTAGATTATGTATAATATGTTTTGAAAGACGGGTATCGGGCAGCGTAGAAATGAAATCAACGACCTCTTCTATAGGTAAATTTAGAATATCAATAATGGATTTATCCTTTATTTTTATATCAAGGACTTCATCCTTATAACGTTTTCCTTTACATTCATCGCACGTAATTTCAACGTCGGACATAAATTGCATACCGACTTTTATTTTACCTTCTCCCTGACATGTTTCACAACGTCCTCCTTCCATATTTAAGGAAAAGAATCCGGGTTTATAGCTTCTTGTTTGTGCCAATGGTTGTTCCGCATACAATTGTCTGATGTATTCAAAAGCGCCAATATATGTTGCCGGATTTGAACGGGCGGAACGTCCTATCGGGTTTTGGTCTACAAATTCAACACTGTCTATCCACTTAACGTCTCCCGATAATTTTAATGAACCATCCTGCGTCAAAAATGGATTCTCCTTGATATGTTTTAATTCAGGATATAATATATCTTTGATTAAAGATGATTTACCGCTACCTGAAACGCCCGTAACTACAGTGAAAACACCCAAAGGAATTTCAACATTTATTTGTTTCAAGTTATGCAGGGTTGCATCTTTAAGCATAATAGAATGTTTTGCTTCCCGTCGTTTTTCCGGTATCTCTATTTTCTTGATACCATTCATATATTGAGCGGTAATACTGTTTTCTTCATTCAGCATCTGTTCAAAACTTCCTTTAAACACAATTTCTCCTCCATGTTGACCGGCAAAGGGTCCCATATCAATAATATAATCAGCCGCGCGTATAATCTCTTCATCATGTTCCACAACGATTACCGTGTTGCCAATATCACGTAAATGTTTTAAGAGCGTAATCAATAGATGCGTATCAGCAGTGTGTAAACCGATACTTGGTTCGTCCAGAATATAGAGCGAACCAACCAAATTACTACCCAATGACGCCGCCAGATTTACCCGTTGATATTCGCCTCCCGACAAAGTCGCAACAGAGCGGTTTAAGGTAAGATAGGATAGTCCCAAATCGGATAAATATTTCATTCGAGTGGTTATTTCCTCTAATAAAAGCGAAGCAATAATAGTCTCTTCCTCTGTGTCAAACTTTAACGATTCAAAAAATGATAATGCTTCTTTTATCGAAAGGGCTATTGTCTCTGTGATAGACTTTCCGCCGATTTTCACGTAATCGACGTCTTTAGCCAAACGAGAGCCGTTACATTCGGGACATACTGTTTTGCCTTTATATCTTGATAAAAGTACTCGATATTGAATCTTGTATGAATTTTCTTCCAGCCATCGAACAAACTTATTCAGTCCACTAAAATATTTATTTCCCGTCCATAGTAAATCATATTCTTTCTTGGATAAGTCCTTAATGGGTTTATAAATGGGGAAATTGAATTTATAGGCGTTCTTTAATATTTCATATTTGTACTCTCCCATTTTATCGCCTCTCCATATAGCAACGGCGTCGTCATATATGGAAAGCGATTTATCGGGAATCACCAAATCGGGGTCTATGCCAACTATTTCTCCCAACCCATTACAAACAGAACAAGCTCCATACGAATTAGTAAACGTAAACATATTTACGCTTGGCTTACGAAATATGATATTATCCTCTTCAAACCTGTTAGAAAAATCATATCTGCCTACTTCTTCGTTTTGATTGAAAACAATGACCCTGCAGTGTCCGTTTCCTTCAAAATAAGCAGCTTCAATAGAATCATTAAGTCTGCTCTTATTTTCTTCTTCCTTTTTCAATGTGCATCTGTCCACCAAGAGATACAAAGTGTCATTTTCCGAAAATTCTTTCTGTAAGCAATCCGAAATAGGAACTATTTTATTATCGAGATATATTCTGCTAAAACCTTGGTGCATGAATAATTCCAAATGTTGTTGAATGGTGCGCTCCGGCGTTGCTGAAAAGGGAGCCAATATGATGAGTCTAAGGTTTTCGTCCAGACTAAAAATAAAATCAAACACATCTTCTACACTTTCCCGTCTTACTTCCTTACTCGAAACAGGCGAATAAGTTCGTCCTACACGAGCATATAATAATTTGATATATTCATACATTTCCGTAACAGTTCCCACGGTGGAACGCGTGTTGCGAGAACCTACCTTTTGTTCTATTGCAATAGCAGGCGGAATCCCTTTAACCATTTCAATATTTGGTTTCTGAACCTTCCCCAAAAACTGTCGAATATAGGAACTCAAACTTTCTATATATCGACGTTGTCCTTCTGCATAAATTGTATCAAATACCAATGAAGATTTCCCACTACCTGATAACCCTGTAATCACGATTAATTGATTACGGGGTATTTCAACATCTATATTCTTTAAATTATTAACCCGTATACCCTTGAGTATTATCTTATCATTATCTTTAGTATCATCCATTTGAGGTTGTAATTTTAGTTAAATAAAAAATGACTTAAACTTGCAACATAGTAACTTAAAAAGAGATTCTCTCCCTAAAACGTCTTACGTCTTGAAAAACTACGCCTGTCTTTATGTTGAAAATAAAGCAGGAAAGCAATAAAATTTTTCAAGACAATTATAAATAAAACTATTATACTGTTATCATAATCTTTAATTATATCTCTCTGTCTGTAGCGATTTAATCGCTGTTGTTTAAAGTAACACGATAATAATGTTTCTATTGTTATTTATCCATTTATTTAGTTCATCAGTCATAAAATTATTGGCAAGTGAGGTAACCCTCACTTGCCTGACTATGAAAAAAACAAACATACCATCATACTTAAAATATATTCCTTGACTTTCTAATCTCTATATCCGACAGGTTGAGCCAATAAAACTTTGTCTTTGACCAGTCCTAATATTTTCCCCAGCGCTTCTTTATTTACGCTTCCCAAGACAACCGTTGCCAAATGTTCGGATGCACAATACAAATAAACATTCTGACTGACAAAACCACAGTCTACGGCAGAGTAAAACTCTCTACTGGAAGCCTCAAAACTTTCCAACTTCTTACTGTTTGCAACATAAACAAGAACAACCGGCGCTTGGTGTGCAAATTCAGCCTTGGGCAATACTTCTTTGCGATAATCTCCGGGTTTTATCAATTTGATTCCGTGCCCTTCAGGAATGTATAAATAGGCGCCATGAGGCGTTAACATATAGACGTCTATTTCTCTGACGTCCCGTGTAGAAGGCGCTGTTCTTTTCCCTTCTGCGTCCCTGTTTATTCCATTTGCAGCCCACAATAAAGCTGATAAAATACGGGGTTCCAACTCCCGTTCCGAAAACTGACGAATGGATTGCCTTTCATTTAATACTTCCATAAAAGGTCTACCTCCACCTCTTTCTACCGGTTCTAAACGCATCTCCGGTTCTCTTTCTACTTTTACATCAGGCGTTTGTGAAAATGAATTGATAGATAAACATACCAATAATGTCCCCAACGCGAACAATTTTATTTTCTTCATTTTTTCTCTTTAATTTGAGTTATACTAATGACTACCATATTATAATTATATATGAAGTCGCAAAGGTACATTTTTTTTGTAGAAACAATTCAATTTCTACCGCAAAGATTAATGTTTTTTTTTCGATGCACTGAAAATAAATGGGTTAATAAGACTAATTCATTAATAAAAACCTCGTCTGTTTATCTACTTCCCAAGATTAACGGTTACGAAAGTTCATTCTTTTATCACAAAGAACGCAGCCTCATTATAAACCCGAATACCATCCCTTCACGACTTTAATATTCTAAAAAACAGACATATTCATGATATCTTTTAAAGAAATCAACACAGAATCATCCGTCTTTTTAGCTTCTATAATATCCTGCGCCTCCTCTAATACGCAAATGATTTAATTTCTGCTCTCAACGCTTTTACTTTAATATTTCGCAGAATATCGTTTACAAATGATAGTTTTTGATTAGTATTTATCTGCTTTCCCGTCTTTTTCTCCTCGCTCTTTACATCTTGTTCCCTCAAAAAAAGAGCTACTCCCTTTTTAAAGGTACAAGAAACAAACATTAATTACTAATCGTTATTGATTCCGCTAATAAATACTTGCAAAGCAGGCGCTTTGCTTTTAATCACAGACTACGCTATGCGGGAGGTAAAAAGGGTTAACCCTTTTCGAAAAAGGGTTAACCCTTTTGAGTAAAAAGGATAACCCTTTTGGGTAAAAGGGATAACCCTTTTTGAAAAAAGGATAACCCTTTTTGGGGTT
>JAISDH010000248.1 GCA_031264975.1 Bacteroidales bacterium | reverse complement strand
AAGTGATTAATACTTTTCATTCGTCGAAACGTTTTTCCTTTATCGGAACTACAAAGTAGTTCAACTCCATACGGAGTTGAGAAGGAGAAATATACGCTCTATCCCCGAGCTGCGCCTTCGGCTTGCACGGGGTTACTCATATTTGACGCCTTCCGGCGTCTGAACTACACCATGCTAATGATTTTGCTCTTTCAGCGCTTTTTTCGACTTAACTTGATGACATTAGTCCGGGAGACTATGCCGAGCGCAAGTATTAATCATTATACTGCACGCGGGATGGTTTTGTTTATTGCGGGTTTGATGATTTAGATTTAAGGCAACCGCAAAGAGCAACCGCAAAGAGCAACCGCAAAGAGTAACCGGAAAGGGCGACCGCAAGGGTCTCCTCAACATGAAAATAGCATGTATTTTAGCCGGTTGTAAATAAAGGAAATTTAAACTGTCAAAATCAAGAAAATATGTATTTTTGTCCAAAATTTTTTAATATGCAAATAGCTATATTTATCAGCCTTGTAGTATATACATTTATGTTGTTTTTAATCATGTGGCTAACCTCCCGTAAAGCCAATAATGAAACCTATTTTGTAGGAAACAGACGTTCACCGTGGTTTGTTGTTGCTTATGGAATGATTGGCGCTTCTCTTTCAGGGGTAACATTATTGTCGGTTCCGGGATACGTTTACACGACCCAATTTACTTACTATGGAATTGTGATAGGATATGTAGCAGGGTATGCAGTTATCGCAAAAATCTTGTTACCGCTATATTACAGATTGAATTTGACCTCTATTTATTCCTATTTGGAACAGCGGTTTGGAGTTGCCTCGTATAAGACAGGGTCATTCTTCTTTATTCTGTCTCGATTAATCGGTTCCGCTTTGCGCATGTATATCATGATTTATGTCTTACAGGAATTTGTTTTTCGTCATTGGCATATTCCTGTTACGATTACTGCCTCTTTATTTGTCGTTGTTATCCTGCTCTATACATTAAAAGGCGGGATAAAAACCATTGTTTGGACAGATACTTTACAGACAACATTTTTATTGTGCGCATTGGTTTTCATGATTATATTTATTCCAAAAGAGATGAATGTATCTTTTGGACAATTATTTAATGAAATACAAGCGGGAGGATATTCCAAAGTATTTAATCTTGATTTGAGAGACCACAATTTTTTTCTCAAACAGATTTTAGGCGGCGTATTTATCACCATTACCATGACGGGATTAGACCAGGATATGATGCAGAAGAATTTAAGTTGTAAAAACCTCAAAGACGCCCAACGGAATATGTTTACTTTTTCCGGTATTTTGGTTCTTGTAAACGCACTCTTTTTATTGTTGGGAGGGACAATGATTATCTATGCGCTTCATCATGGAATAGACCTGGCAGCGATGAAAACAGACCGTATTTTACCAACGATTGCCTTTGAGTATTTGCCTCCAATTGCGGGAATTGTTTTTGTGTTGGGATTGGTAGCTGCCGGTTATTCCAGCGCCGACGGAACCCTTGCAGCGCTTACCACAGTGATATGCGTTGATTTTATCGGATTAAACAAAATGAATAAATCCGAAAAAGAAAAGATAAATATCCGAAGAGCCATACATGTATTGATTGGATTACTTTTTCTGATGATTGTTCTTCTTTTTTCACGTTATCATGATGATGCGCTTATACGTATTATTTTCCAAATAGCAAGTTATACTTATGGTCCTTTGTTAGGGCTTTATACATTTGGTCTTTTTACCAAAAGAAAGATAACGGCGGACATTCTTGTACCTGTTTTTGCTTGTCTTTCTCCTCTTATTTGCCTGTTGTTGAACAAATATTCCAAACGATTATTTTGGGGCTATGAATTTGGATTTGAACTTCTGCTCATTAATGGTTTGCTGATGTTTATCTTTTTATGGTTCATCAGTAAGAAAAAGGGAGAGAATAATAATGATTAATGAAAATAGTGATTAATGATTGTTCCCTTTAGCTTTTCTGTCTTTTTCTTTGTAATTTGCCTGCCTGTTGCTTGCTGCTTGTTGCCATCTTCCCTTCTCCCTTTCGCCCCTTCGTCCTTTCGCCCTTCGTTGTTGCTTGCTGCCTGTTGCCTTTTCCCTACAAAGTATTATTTCCGGAGAAATGGGTATTATTCTCAAAGAAAAATTATACTTTTGCAGGGATTGATTTATAACATTCAAACGCTGTAATAATAAATTAATGAACATAGAGAAAATAGTACAATTGATAGAAGGAAAAATCGTTACGGAAAATAATAGAAACAATATCCAAATAACACATGCCTTTACTTCCGATTTAATGAGTGATGTATTGACAATAAATCATGCGCGAGATGATATAATCTTATTAACAGGATTGGCAAATGTTCAAACAATACGGACAGTAGAAATTGCCGGACTGAATTTAGTGATTTTGGTGAGAGGGAAAAAAGCAAATCCCGACATGATAGAAATAGCAAATGAAAATGATATTTCTATTATAGAGACAGACTATTCTGCTTTTAGAACCTCTGCCATACTGTATAACGCGGGAATTAAATCCCTTTTTTAAACCAAATAATCCATGTATTTTGAATATGAAGTAGTAGGCGGAGATTTTACCAATGCGGGGTCGACATCAAGTTCGGTGAAAAAGACTTTAAAACAACTCAATGTAGACCCCGTCATAATAAAACGCACGGTTGTTGCATTATACGAAGCGGAAGTAAATATTGTAGCTCATGCCTACAAAGGTAAAATCTATATAAATATTGAGGAAGACTCCATTTCTATTCGTTTGGTGGATGAAGGACCTGGCATTCCTGATATAGACAAAGCAATGGAAATAGGTTTTTCTACCGCTTCTGTTTCTGTACGCGAAATGGGATTTGGCGCCGGTATGGGATTGCCTAATATGAAAAATAACTCGGATAGATTAATTGTTACAAGTGAAGTAGGGAAAGGCACGATTATTGAAATTTACAATAAACTTCAACAATAGATAACTTAAAAAATGGAACAGAAGAAAGAATCTTTATATCATGCGTTAACATTCAGAACGGAATTGTGTATGGGTTGTTCCCATTGCATGATGAAATGTCCTACGGAAGCCATTCGTGTTATACATGGAAAAGCGATTCTGAATCCTGACCGTTGTATTGATTGTGGCGAATGTTATCGCATTTGTCCATACGGCGCTATTAGCGTCAGACAGGATGACTTTGAGAAAATCTATAATTATAAATATCGAGTTGCCCTGATGCCTGCTGTTTTTAGCGCGCAGTTTCCTGATAAAATAACTTCTCATCAAATATACAGAGCATTAATTTCTATCGGGTTTACACATGTTTTTGAAACGGAAAATTCGGTAGAGTTTTTAGTGAAGCCTTATAATGATTATGTGAAAAATCAGAGGGAAAAACCCGTCATCTCTTCTTTTTGTCCTGCAATAGTTCGTTTAATTCAGGTTCGATTTCCAACATTGGTGGATAACATTATGCTGATAAAACCTCCTATGGATGTTACCGCTTTATATATCAAAAAAATATTTGAAGACAGTAATATTCCATCTCATGATATAGGTATTTTTTATGTAACTCCCTGCGCTGCCAAAATTGCCGGTATCAAGAGTTCTGTTTTGGAAGACCATAGTCTGATTAACGGCGTTATCAACATGAGCTATCTCTATAATAAAGTTTACAGAGAAATCAAACAAAAAGGATTTGCAAAAGAACAAAACGCTGCATCAGGATTCAAATTCATGACGCGAGATTCTGTTCGCTGGTCGTTGACAAAGGGAGAAATACGCGTAGTTAAAACAAACAAGAAACTTGCTATTGACCAAATAGAAAACGTTATTGATTTTTTGGAAAAGTTAGAAAATGAAGATATCCGTGACATTGATTTCTTAGAGTTACGCGCATGTTATCAAAGTTGTGCAGGAGGAATTTTGTGTTCGGGCAATAAATTTCTAACAACAGAACGAGCAAACAGACGAGCAAATGATATGGACGAGGCGAAAACAAATCAACATAAAACAAATCAGCAGGAAATAAAACATTATGCCCCCTATATTGAGGAGAATGTTCTTTTGCATGGTAAAATTCTACCCCGTTCCATTATTAAATTAGATGATAATATGGCGGAAGCCATGAAAAAAATGAAACGTATACACGAAATAAACAACATATTGCCTCAAGTAGATTGTGGTATTTGTGGCGCGCCTTCCTGTCAGGCTTTTGCCGAAGATATGGTACAAAAGGGAGTTGAGATAAAGAGTTGTATTTTTATTCAGAAAATTCTGGAGCAAAACGATAAATTAGATACTGCCGAAACAATCGACCTCATGATAAAAACATGGGGTATCGGCAAACTTGATAAAAGCCGGATGAAAGAACTAAATAATGAAATAAATATTTAATACAATATATTTGAAAATGAAAGTAAGAGAATTGGTAGAGAAAGCAAACCTAAAAGTTTTCTCGGGAGAAAAAGGATTAGATAATGAAATATCAGGCGGATATACCTGCGACCTGTTAAGTGATGTTATGGGACATGCCGAAGCCGGCAGTATCTGGATTACTTTACAAACGCACAAAAATGTAATGGCGATAGCCTCGTTAAAAGAATTGGCTGCCATTGTATTGGTAAAAGGATATAAACCTGACGATGATACCTTTTTACAAAGTAATAAAGAAAATATTCCCATTCTGGGAACAGACGCCGAAACATTTGAAATATCAGGTATCATTTATCATTTGATTACACGTTAATGCAATTATATAAAGCCGATTTACATACGCATACGGTACTTTCTCCTTGCGGCGATTTGGAGATGAGTCCTTATGAAATTATCCGTTTGGCAAAAGAACGAAATCTTGATATTATCGGCATTACCGACCATAATACGACAAAGCATTGTTCGCTGGCTAAAAAATATGGGAAACAAATCGGCATTTTTGTTCTTATGGGCGCAGAGGTTACAACGAAAGAAGAAGCTCATTGTCTTGCTTTTTTTGAAAAAGAAAAAGAGCTATCCGAATTTGAACAGTTTCTACAGGATAATCTACCCAATATTCCCAATGATACGGAAAAGTTCGGTTATCAGGTTCAAGTTGATGAACAGGGGGATATTATTTATCAGGAACCTTTATTTTTGCCTTCCGCTCTTAATAAAACATTGGAAGAAATTGAACAGAAAGTACATTCATTGCAAGGATTGTTTATTCCTGCTCACATCGACCGTATGAAATTCAGCATTCCAAGTCAATTGGGATTTATTCCGTTTGATTTGAACGTAGACGCCGTAGAATTATCCATACATACAACCAAAACCGACTAC
>JAISDH010000231.1 GCA_031264975.1 Bacteroidales bacterium | reverse complement strand
TTCACGAAGATACTTCACCGATTCGGCGTCAATTTCTACTACGCGTAAGTCAATATCGGCTCGCTGTAATAGAAATTGCGTCAAAATACCCATACCGGGTCCTATTTCCAATACAGCGCCTGCCTCGTCAGACAAACTCTTTACAATATTTCGAGCTGTATCATGGTCGGTTAAAAAATGCTGTCCCAGTCTTTTCTTTGCTTTTACGCTATACATGTCATACAAATAAGTTATTTGGATACTAAATTAGCCGATGCTTCCTTCAATACTAATCGAAAGCAGTTTTTGCGCTTCTATGGCAAATTCCATAGGTAAGCGTTCAAGAACATCTTTAGCATAACCATTTACGATTAAACCAATTGCTTTTTCGGCGCCAATGCCTCGTTGCTGGCAATAGAACAATTGTTCTTCGGATATCTTTGAAGTAGACGCTTCGTGTTCCAAAATAGCGGATTTGTTTTTACAGTCAATAAAAGGGAAAGTATGCGCCCCGCAGCTATCCCCCAAAAGCAAAGAATCGCATTGGGAATAATTACGTGCGTTGGTTGCCTTTGGTATTATTTTCACCAAACCTCGATAACTGTTTTGACTTTTTCCGGCAGATATTCCCTTGGAGATAATAGTACTTTTGGTGTTTTTTCCGATATGTATCATTTTTGTTCCCGTGTCTGCTTGCTGAAAATTATTGGTTACGGCTACAGAATAAAATTCGCCGATAGAATTATTTCCTTTCAAAATACAGCTTGGATATTTCCATGTAATGGCAGAACCCGTTTCTACTTGCGTCCATGAGATTTTAGAATTATCTCCCTCGCAAATACCCCGTTTTGTTACCAGATTGTACACGCCTCCTTTTCCCGTCTTATCTCCCGGATACCAATTTTGTACGGTAGAGTATCTTACTTCTGCATTTTTCATGGCAAAGATTTCAACGATAGCCGCGTGTAATTGGTTTTCATCCCTTTGTGGAGCCGTACATCCTTCCATATAACTTACGTATGAATCTTCTTCCGCAATAATAAGCGTTCGTTCAAATTGACCTGTATTAGAGGCATTGATACGGAAATAGGTTGATAAATCCATGGGACATCTAACGCCTTTGGGAATATAACAAAAAGAACCGTCGCTGAAAACCATAGAATTTAGCGTTGCAAAAAAATTATCTCCTATAGGAACCGCTTTTCCGAGATACTTCTGCACAATGTCCGGATATTTTTGCACAGCCTCTCCAAAAGAACAAAAAATAATACCCTGTTTTTCCAACTCATCCCGAAACGTTGTTTTCACAGAAGTGGAATCCAAAACGGCGTCAACGGCTATACCGGAAATTCTTTTTTGTTCATCCAGCGATATTCCAAGTTTATTGAACATATCAACGAGTTCGGGGTCTATGTCGTTGATATCTTTATTTGTGTTTTTCGATTTAGGGATAGCAAAGTAAATGATATTTTGATAGTCTATTTCAGGATATTTCAAATGAGCCCATTTGGGTTCTTTCATCGTTTTCCATTTATCGAAAGCTTTCAATCGAAATTCCAACAACCATTGCGGTTCTTTTTTATAGGTTGATATTTTTCGTACAATATCCTCATTCAACCCTTTCGGGAAATATTCCGTATCAATATCGGAAACAAACCCATACTCATAATCACGATTGGTGATATCTTCAATAATTTCATTTTCCTTTGCCATGGTAACGAATTAAATATATTTATCTCCCTTTTGCATTTGAACGTCGCTCACAAATTGTCTGATTTGCTGTTCGTCCTGTTTTTTACATATTAGCAGCGTATTATCACTTTCAGATATTATATAGTCCTGTAATCCTTGAACAACAATAACCTTGCCTTTGGGAGTATTAATAATACAATTGTTTGTATTGTAAGCGAAAACATCTTTGTGCGTATGGATTGCATTGTTATTTTCATCCCGTTTTAGCTGTTCAAATAATGAACCCCATGTTCCCAAATCCGACCAGCCGAAATCGGAAGAAAGGACGTGTACGTTTGTCGCTTTTTCCATAATGCCATAGTCAATAGAGATAGACCGGCAATGTTCATAAATAAAATGTACGGCTTCTTTTTCTAAAGGAGTGTTCATCTTGTCGGCATTTTGCTTAAACAGTTCCGCAACGTCAGGCAGATACAAATCAAACACCTTATCTATTACATTCAGTTTCCAAACAAAAATTCCGGCATTCCACAGGAAATCGCCGCTTTCCAGGAATTGCTTTGCCAAATCCAATTCCGGTTTTTCGGTAAAGATTTTCACTTTGGATATGCGCGGTTCCGGAGCGTATTTATTGGTCTCGTCAAATTGAATATAACCATATCCCGTATCGGGTCGCGTAGGTTTAATGCCTAAAGTCAACAACCATGGATTCTTTTCTATGCAGGAAATAGCGGCTTGAATATGACTGATAAATGAATCTTCGTTTAAAATGATATGGTCGGAAGGCGCTACGATAATATTTGCATCCGGATTTCGCTGTTTGATTTTACAGTTGGCGTATGCAATACAGGGCGCCGTATTTCTGCGCATAGGTTCTAAGATAATCTGTTCGTCGGCAATATGCGGTATTTGTTCTTTTACCAAATCATAATACATTTCATTGGTAACGATGTAAATATTTTCATTGGGACAAATCTGCTTAAACCGATGAACCGTCATTTGGATTAATGATTTTCCAACTCCTAATATGTCAATAAACTGTTTTGGTCGGGAGGTTTTACTCAGAGGCCAAAAACGAACGCCAATTCCGCCTGCCATTATTACGCAGTAATTGTTTTTATTCATGACTTTTACTTCTATTTTTTCTTTCTTATTTTGGTAGTACACTAACTTTCATCAAAGGATGACAACGATATAATTTATTTGTTTTTAAATCTCTACATAAATAATACTTTCGCAATAGCGATTGTTTTTCCATTTTTTTTCCTGCGTACAAAAATACAGCATTTTCCGGTACGTCTTCCAAAAGAATTAAATCTAAAATAGTAGACGGTTTTGCATCATACTTTTGCAAAGTCTTTGACAGGAAAATATCCTGGAAATCGCTACTCTTTATGTTTTCCAGATGCTTTTCCAACGCATAATGAACGTCTTGAGGAAAGACGTCTAAAGACAGGTACTGTTTAATCAGGGCTATAAAACACAATCTCCAATCTTTTCCATGCGTCAGTGTTTTATTATTTTCCCACGCCTGCAAATGTGCTATTTCATGTAAAAGAGTTATCAAAAACGTATAGCGATTTAAATCGCTATTAATTGTTATAAGATGATACTCTGCCGAAGGTTTCGGTCTTCGATATGACCCTTGAACCCGTTTTCGCGGCTTTACTACCCTTATTTTTATCGGATATAAAGCAAATGTATCGCATATTTCGTCAACAGACTCTAAAGGTATATACGATTGTAAAATAGTTTTATCCATTTATTTTTCTTTCTGTATAATTATCAAAGTTATCAATAAAAAGTTCTTGCGTGAAATGCGGACAATCACAGCGTTTTTTCTTTGGAGGCTTAGGATAATGACGTTGTGATGCACAAGCCCCAAAGATAGTAATAATAATAATCAGTAACATTATTCTTTTGCAAACCAATAAAGTAGAATATAACATGTTATTTTTTCTTTTATTGACTAACATGATTTTTGCAGAATTATTATTATTCTTGAAAAAAATATATTCACAAAGGGAATGAAGGCAACAAGCAACAGGCTGCAAGCAACAAGCAGGGCAAGCCATGAAAAGGGCGAAAGGACGAAAGGGCGAATGGGCGAATGGGCGAAAGGACGAAGGGAAGATGGCAACAGGCAACAAGCTGCAAGCAACAGGCAGGCAAGCCATGAGCAGCACGCAGATGATACAGATTAAAAGGATTTTCACAGATAATCCGTATTTATCTTTTTCAAATCTTTCATATAACTTCACGTCAATTTTCTAATAACAAATCACTTATAAATCTAAAAAAAGTTATTTCCTTTTTGCATTTATCGCAGATTAATGGGCGACTAATCATTATTTTTTGAGCATTCCTGCTTGTTGCCTGCTGCTTGTTGCCTGCTGCCCAATTCCTTTCGCCCTTTCGCTCTTTTTTTATCCTGATTCAGGCAAAAAGAAGAGACGAAAAAAATCTT
>JAISDH010000229.1 GCA_031264975.1 Bacteroidales bacterium | reverse complement strand
TAAAAAATTGTACTTTTGCAAACATATTTTTTAATCATTAGGGAGTTTTCGATATGAACAATAAATTTATTTCATCCGGTCTTTTTTTACTGATATTGCTAATTGCTATTCCTTCTGTTTCAGCGCAACAACGGAAAACTATGCAAACAAGAGGACCGCTATTCATTACAAGCGCTTCTTTTTATCAGGGGATTTCACGGTTGCCTTATAATATAGTAAGCGGAGAAGAAGGACAAATTAAAAATTATAAAAAAACAAATAACATTTCGGTGATTTGTGTTTCTCAGTTCATGGGATTTCAATTATCTCCTTATTTTGCACTCGGTATGGGAGTAGGATTTGAATATTGGACAGTCAAAAATGCTTTTGTTCCTATTTATGCAGACCTTCGATTCAATATGACTAAAGGGAAAATAGCGCCACATGCCTACCTTAACCTGGGATATGCAAACCGGTGGCTTATAGACGCTAAACCGTATAAAATATCCACCGGAAACAGTAATGAATATGTGATACATGGCGCCGCTTCAGGTATTATGGGTGAATTGGGATTGGGAGTTAAGGCAAGTGTAGGATATTCTTCTTCCATTGTAATATCCATTTCCGCTAAAGTACAGGAAAGCGCATTCCGTTATTACGACAGCAATACGCCGCTTAGCCAGAGTATGAAACCATTATTGGTAAATACCAATTCCAACGGTATGTATTTATTTTTGGGTATCAAAACAGGCTTTATTTTTTAGATTGGGTACAATAGCCTGCAAAATCACATAAGTAGGGTTTAGTGCATTGTTCGCCCGGCTGTATCTGTAATAAGGTATCGTCCGTAAAGGCGTTTAATGCTTTTGTAATATGCTTTTCGATATAATCGTGAAGTGCGACTAATTTTTCGGTAACATCTGTTACCTTTAAGCATTCAATATCTTGCGAGGTACTATCATATCCTTCATTGAGATGGATAATAGAAAATTGTTCGGGTTCATACCCTGCGCCTTTCATGACATAATATTGAAATGCAGCATCCCTGATATATGTCTCCGAAATAGAGACAGAGCTTTTCACTTCGTAGGCGTATATTTTACCCGCTCTCTTTTCCAAAATATCCAATATGCTAATTGCTTGATGATAGACGATAGACGCCTCATATAATGTCACGTTATCTATGGAAAGATATTCTTGCGTCAGATTTGCCGCCTTTATGATACCCGAAGGGAAAAAGGAAAGAGGATGTACGTCTATTCCCTGTGGGAAAAGTTCCCATGCCAATTTGCCTATGTTTATTCCCTGTTGAAAACGGGCAAGCAATTGCGGAGAAGGCTTGTCTCGAAGCATATAATAATTTTTATACAAATACAGCGACTTCAAACACTGTAAACTTCTGATAAATGCACTTTTGGATAATGTAGACTGTTTCTTTTCAGCGCCCATAAAATAAACGTCGTTCTCAAATCAATTGCTTTATTTCGTCAATGACGTCTCTATTATTGGAAAGACGGGCAATTTTATATTGTCCTCCCAACCTTTTGCGGGAAGAAAGCCAGGCAAGAAACGTACCCTGCGGAACAGACTCTACAAGAGGTGACTGTAACAAGATACTGTTAGACCGTTTTGCTTCATAATCGGAATTAAGTTTCATCAACTCACTGTCCAACGTAGAGATAAACAAGTTCATATCCGAAGGTTTTTGCTTGTATTCTATTAGCCATTCATGCGCCGCTTTTGTGTCCGATTCCAGATAAACAGGCGCTACCGTGTATTCTGCAATAACGGCATTGGTCTTTTGACAGGCAACCATGAGCGCTTTTTCTGCATTATCTACCATTAACTCTTCGCCAAAGGCATTAATAAAATGGGTTGTCCTTCCGGTTACAATAATCCGATAAGGATTACAGGAAGTAAACCGTACCACATCCCCAATCACATAACGCCATAAACCTGCATTGGTAGAAATAACCATTACATAATTAACCCCTGTCTTTACCTCTTCAAGAGGAAGCACAGATTGATTTTCCGTTTCAAATTCATGCAAGGGAATAAATTCGTAAAATACGCCATTATCCAAAAACAACAACATATCATCGGCGTCCGCAATGTCCTGCGCCGCAAAATAACCTTCACTGGCATTATATACCTGCTGGTAATACATCTTTTGATGAGGGATAAGTTTTTTATATTGCTCCATGTAAGGCGTAAAATTAACTCCCCCATGCATAAACAGTTCTATATTCGGCCAGACCGACAACAAATTCTCTGCCTTTTCCAATTCCAATATTCTACGAATAATCATTAATGTCCAGGAAGGAACTCCTGCCAGAGAAGTTACATTCTGCTTCCGCGTATATTGAGCAAAGGCTTCTAACTTTTCAGTCCAATTACTCATCAAGGCAATGTCTTTAGAGGGAGTTCTAAAGAAATGTCCCCATTGGGGAATAAAATTCAACAGTATGGCGGAGACGTCTCCACAATAAGCGTTGGTATTTATATCAAAACTGCGCCATGAACCCGACAGAGAAAGATATTTTCCCGTGAACATTTTAGAATCCGGACGATTATTCAAATACAGTGCAAATGTATCTTTCCCTCCTTTGTAGTTACACTGTATCAAAGATTCTCTGCTTACGGGAATGTATTTACTTTTACTGCCGCTTGTTCCCGAAGATTTAGAAAACCAAGTCGTTTTCCCTCTCCACAAGACGTCCTTTTCCCCCCTTATCATTTGTTCAATATAGGGATATAAGGTATTGTAATCATTTATGGGTACTCTTTCTTTGAAAGTATCATATTGTTTGATGGTTCGATAGTCGTATTTTTTTCCCCAAGCGGTCTTTGCCGCCATTTTCAGTAAACGGTCAAAGCACTTTTTTTGGCAATCAATGGGGCGTAACATAACGCGTTCCACGCCTTTTTGATGCGCCATAAAATAAATTGTCGCTATACGATTAACAATATGTATCCCCGTCATGATTATTATGTTTTTATCTTTTTATAAGTCTGTAGCCAGCGTTCAGGAATTTCATTTGCACAGGCAATCTCATAGTCTTTGTTGGAACATGGAACTATATAATGTCTGCTGAATCTTGAATGCTCTGCGTTTTCAATAGGAATTTCCATCCACCACAATCCGCTATCTTTGCTTTTGTAGAATACGATTTCGTAAGCGTCGCCATGCAATGAAACAAAGTATTTGTAAAAATTATTCTTCATGATATTCGGGAGATCATGGGTTCGTTGAGTAACGCCGTCTATAAAATACCATAATATTTCGGCAATAAGCATTCCGCTTTGATTGGCAATATCGCAAGTTGGGTTATATTCATATATTCCAAATGAAGACAGTTTATCGCTTGCTCCCGCCAATTGCGCCATTTTGCAAATTTCATCTCCAAAAAATCCATTGGGAGAAACATTGTTACAACCCGGAGAATCCGAAAACCGAACGGCTGCCATATCCAACGATACTATATCGGCATTACGAATAATCGGTTCGCATTCTATTAAATCCATACGAGCCAACCCCAACCGGTGCGTATCAAACAAAAGTTTGTGCATTAAATCTATTTCCGCCTGATCAACAAAATAAGTCTGATAACCGATATTGCTGTAGTTAAACAAAAAATTAGGCTGCCTCAAAATAATTCGATTGATATAGGCATTGGAAAGTAATGGAATATCTTCTCTCCCAATATCAAATTGAGGATCTATTGAAACAATATTGGTAACGCGATTCAGTTTTTCGTATGCAAGATAATTGGCATAAGTAAGGTCTTGACTTCCGCCTATAATCACCGGAATAATATCTTCCGCAATCAAATCAGCCATAATTTCGCTCAAGGCAGCGTATGTATCTGAAGGTTGTTTTCCTATTCTCAAGTTACCAAAATCAACCATTTTCGGCATCGTCTCCCGATGATATAACTGATAAAAATAACGTCGCACAGCATCCGGCGCAAAAGAACACCCTTTGTTGTTATATACATTCCTGTCTTCCTCTACCCCTATAAAAGCTATTTTAGCGCCGCTCACATCCGGAAAATCTCCCACGGTATGCAATCCAATATTATTCCCTATTCTGTGTTTGAACACATCGTCGCAGGTATTTAGAATATCGGTATTGACAGGATAAAAAAACAATTCTATATTTGTCATCTATTTCAAACCTCCCCTATTTCTTTTTTCTTACCGTTTTCTTTTTCTCAGGTTTATCCGTCTGATTCTGTTTTATAATATCCAAACATTCCTGACAGGTTAACTCGGTTGGATTTTTACCTTTGGGTACTTTATAATTATCTTTCCCGTCTGTAATATAAGCGCCGTATTTTCCTTTGAGTACTTTTATCTTGTCATTTTCTTCAAAGGACTGAATGGTATTCTTTTTTTCCGCATTTTTAATGGCTTCCACCGCCTCGTCCAAAGACAATGCCTTTACATTTGTGTCTGCCGGTAAGGAATAAAAACGTTTATTATACGATAGATAAGGACCATATCTGCCTACAGCCGCCGAAACGTCCATGTTGTTATATTGTCCCACCAAAACAGGCGCCTTTTGCGCGTCGGATTCAATTTTTTGGTCAATCAATTCCATACACCGTTCAATGGTTATCGTTTTCAGGTCTTCTGTTTTTGAGACAGAATAAAACTTGTCCCGATAGCGTATATAAGGACCATAAGGACCAATATTTACCACTAACTCCTCCCCTTCCCTGCTTCCAACTACGCGAGGCAATTTAAACAAGTCTAAGGCTTCTTCCAAGGTAATGGTTTCGATACTTTGGTTCGGCATCAGTTTCGCATAAAGAGGCTTCACTTTTTCATCCGATTCCCCGATTTGAATAACGGGACCAAATCGAGCCAGCTTAGCGTATACGTTTCTGTCCGTTTTCGTATCTTTTCCCAACAGTCGTTCCCCTACCGCTTTTTCTGACGTCTTCATGGTAACTTCTACAATCTTATGGAATTTGACGTAAAACTCACGAATCATATCTTCCCATTTCCGTTTTCCGTCTGCGATATTATCAAATTCCTTTTCTACCTTGGCAGTAAAGTTATAATTCATGATATTCTCAAAATGAACAATCAGAAAATCGTTCACAACCACGCCTACATCGGTAGGATAAAGTTTTCCCTTTTCCTGTCCCACCTTTTCTTTTTTTGTACTTTGCGTGATTTTATCCTGTTTGAGCGTAAAAACATTATAGGTACGTTCAATTCCTTCCCGTTCTCCTTTGAGGACATATTGCCGTTTTTGGATTGTTGAAATAGTAGGCGCATAAGTAGAAGGTCTGCCTATTCCCAACTCTTCCAATTTTCTCACCAGACTTGCTTCGGTGTAGCGATAGGGCTGTTGTGAAAACTTCTCTATTGATTGTATCTCAACAACCGGTAAAACCATCCCCTCTTTGATTGGCGGCAGTTCTCCCGCTCTGTCTTCGTTGTTTTCTTCGTCGTCATGCGATTCCATATATACTTTGAGAAAACCGTCAAACAAAAGTACTTCGCCTTCGGTAATAAACTTTTCCGGTCTTGTTGATATATCAATGGAAACCGTTGTTTTCTCAAATTTTGCATCGCTCATCTGGGAAGCAATTGTTCGTTTCCAGATAAGTTCGTATAAACGCTTTTGCGCATTATCCCCTGTATTGATTGTGTGCTGCTCTAAGTAGGAAGGACGTATTGCTTCGTGGGCTTCCTGCGCTCCTTTGGTTTTGGTTACATATTTGCGCGTTTTGGAATATTCGGCTCCGTAATACTGAGTAATTTCATTTTTTGCATCTGCCAACGCCAAATCCGATAAATTGACGGAATCGGTACGCATATAAGTTATATAACCTGATTCGTAGAGTTGTTGTGCTACTATCATGGTTTTTGATACCGAAAATCCTAACTTCCGCGATGCTTCCTGTTGTAAGGTAGAAGTAGTAAAGGGGGCGGAAGGAGATTTCTTTGCCGGATGTTTTTCTACGCTATTGACCGTATATGCAGCGCCTTTACAGTTTTCCAAAAATTCTTTGGCTTCTTCTTCTGTTTTAAAACGGGTATTTAGTTCCGCCCGAATAGCAACAGTCTTTTCAGCTCCCTTGACAACCAAAAACTCAGCCAAAACACGGTAAGTTGATACCGACTGAAACTTTTGTATTTCTTTTTCCCGTTCAACAATCAACCGCACCGCTACCGATTGAACGCGTCCGGCAGATAAAGCCGGTTGTACTTTTTTCCACAACAGGGGCGAAAGCTCAAATCCTACCAATCTGTCCAATACGCGACGCGCCTGCTGTGCATCCACCAGGTTAATATCCAACTCTCTTGGATTTTCAATGGCATGTATCACCGACGGCTTGGTTATTTCATGAAAAGCAATGCGTCTTGTCATACTGTCGGGCAAGTTTAACACTTCTTTCAAGTGCCACGATATGGCTTCTCCTTCGCGGTCTTCATCCGTTGCAAGCCATACGACGTCTACCTTCTTGACGTCTTCTTTCAATTCATTAATTATTTTGTTTTTCCCATGCAAGACTTCATACAACGGGGCAAAGTTATTTGTTATATCTACCCCTAATTTCTTTTCGGGCAAATCTCGAACATGCCCCATACTTGATTTTACTTTATAGTCTTTCCCTAAAAATTTCTCTATTGTTTTTGCTTTTGCCGGAGATTCTACAATCACCAAATTTTTACTCATACAATATATTTTTCCTGTATAAAAAATTAATCTGCAAAGATAGCGTTTTGTTCTTTACAAAGCTAAGTTTATTACTTCTTTATCCTGTCAATGTACAACAGTTATTTCTTATCTCTTTGTCTTATAGATTAAAAACAAAAACAAAAAAATAAGCACTTGGTTAACGAGCGTAATAACGTAATATTATAATTGAACAGAAAAGTTCTTCATTTGTTTTCACGTTTACCAAAACAAGGCAAGAAGGCAGCAAGCAAGAAGGCAGCAAGCAAGAAGGCAGCAAGCAACACGCAACATGCAACAAGCGGGCAAGCCGAAAGGAAATCGGCAACATGCAACATGTAACAAGCAACAAGCGGGCAAACCACGAAGGGCGAAAGGACGAAAGCAATCGGGTAGGAGAAACGGGATTATTTCCCGTTTCGACCTCCCACACCACCGTGCGTACCGACCAGTACACGGCGGTTCCATGCTTTGACACCATAATATGGCGTGTGAAATGTTGTT
>JAISDH010000225.1 GCA_031264975.1 Bacteroidales bacterium | reverse complement strand
GATGTTTTGAACAGCAAAGGCAGAATATCACACCGGCAAGCCATTGAAAAAGCCGAAAAAGAATTTGACATTTATCGCAGTCGTGAAATGAAACACCTGGAAAGCGATTTCGACCGCGCCATTAAGAAATTGACGAAACAAGCGAATAAAGATGAAACGGAAAAGTAAACAATATAATTTAAATTGATTATGCCAAAGACAAAAAAAGAGTTTATCACTCTACTCGCCAAGCGAATGAATGTAGATGAAAAAACGACAAAACAATGGATTGATGCATACACCGATACTCTTATTGATATTTTTAAAACAGGAGAAGGCGTAACTATTGACGGGTTGGGCGGCTTTTACGTCAGTAGAAGACGGGACAGCACCGCATTTAAATTCAATCCAAGTCAAAAAATCAGACACTATTTGGGTTGGAGTTCAACATACACGGAAAAATAATAATTTAAAATTTAAATAAAATGTATATCGAAAGAAATTTATTGAAAATCAGGAAACTTGCCGGTATACGGGAAGATGATAACTACCGTTTCAGGGTATTTTTAAAAGGCAAAGATGGAGAGAAAATAGACAAAATAGTGCATCGTCTGCATAAAGAAGTCTCAGCCCAAATTGACTGTACATCGTGCGCAAATTGCTGTTACTGTTTGACGCCGAAAGTAAGCAAGGCGGATATAGACATATTAGCCCGTTTGGAAAATATTTCTCCGGAGGAATTTCAAGACGCTTATTGCGAAACGGATTTCGGGAGTACTTATTTGGAAGGTACTCCCTGTCGGTATATCGACGGGAAAAAATGCGGCATTTATGAAAATCGCCCCGAACAGTGCAAAACATATCCCAATACAGGCAAACCGGACTTTGTTGCCCGGTCACTGGGAATGATAGGCAATTATGAAGTTTGCCCGATTGTGTTCAATATAATGGAAATGCTGAAAGAGGAATTGTGGTTCCGATCGAGATATTGATAACCTTTAGCCATAAATAAAAAAGGCGTCAACCTTAATTTTTCTGCTATTAATGGAAAAATTGTTGACGCCCGTTTCAACTCTATATAAATTATTTTCTGCTGCAAAGGTAAGGCAAAAAATAGCGATACATACATTTTTTATGTTTTTTAACATGACAAAATATGCTTGAAAACATATTTTATCAGTTATATAACCTGTTTCCACAGGCATAATAAGCGATGAATTATATGAAGAATCAGGAAGATTCAGAAAAGCAGCGGGAAGATTTTAGCATGGCTGAGTATTGAGTATCTTAGTCGGCTTTAGCTGAAAACAAAGCCTTCGCCTCAAAGACAAAACTCCGTTTAATCTAAACTTATGTTAATAAAAATATGTTCTATAACATAAAAAATACTGTGAATTTTGAAAAATCAGGGAAATTACACCGTTTTCCTTGAACTGATTTTTAATATTCGGTCGAAATCAAGCCAGATTTTCTTATTTAAATTAAATTTTTTCTCTATTTTTTGAACATTTTATAAAAACGCTTGTTTACATAGCGTGTAAGTTAGTTTTTCATAGGTTAGTTCAGCAACGAGGTAGAGAAACCCAAACTCTGCCTCGTTTTGTTTTTACTTTTTTTTACTACATTTGCACGCAATTTCAGGCTAAGATAATGATTAAGACAATAATTGAAAATGCAGGAGACCTCAAACAGACTGCAAAAAAAATATACGAAGGCGAACGGCTGACATTTGAAGACGGCGTTTCACTGTACAATTCCAGCAATTTGCCGCTGCTGGCTTCTTTGTCTCTGTTCCGTAAAAAACAGATATCCGGCAATAAAGTCTTTTTCAACAGGAATTTTCATATCGAACCCGCAAATATATGCATTTTTGCATGTAAGTTCTGTTCCTATAGACGAAAAAAAGGCGACAAGGATGCATGGGATTTCGACATTCCTGAGATGATTGGCATTTGCACGAAATATGCCGGAAAAGGTATTACAGAAGTGCATATTGTTGGCGGAGTACATCCGTACAGGGACATACATTTTTACGGAGAACTGATTCAAAAGATAAAAACAGTGCTGCCTGACGTTCATATCAAGGGATTTACGGCTGTCGAACTTGATTATATGATACGAAATGCAGGCTACGGTATCGAACAGGGATTGAGAATTTTGAAAAATTACGGACTAAATTCCATCCCTGGCGGAGGCGCTGAAATATTTAACGAAGACATTCGTCGAAAAATCTGCGGTGACAAGGCGCCGGCTCAAGTGTGGTTACAGATACATGAATTGGCTCATAATGCGGGACTTCCATCGAATGCAAGTATGCTTTACGGACATGTCGAAACTTATGAACACAGAATTGACCACCTCGACAGACTGCGACAATTACAGGATAAAACAGGAGGATTCAATGCTTTTATTCCTCTAAAATACAAAAATATAAACAATTCTATGAGCAATATCGGAGAAATAAACACTGCGGAAGTCATGAAAAATTTCGCCGTATGCCGTTTATATCTTGACAATATTCCCCACATAAAATCTTACTGGCCTATGCTGGGAAAAGGAACAGCCCAGATGGCGCTGAATTTCGGCGCGGATGACGTGGACGGTACAATCGACGATTCTACAAAAATATACTCCATGGCAGGCAGCGAAGAAACATCTCCCATAATGACCGTTTCGGAAATGCTCAAATTTATATCTTCCGCGGGTTTCACACCCATAGAAAGAGATTCGCTTTATAACGAAATATTTCCAATTATGGAATAGAGGCCATACAAGCTAGTATAGTAAAAAAATGAAGTTGTCGATTCGGATGAAACGGGCTGTCGAGTAAACGGCAAAATCCACCGGAAGAAGCGGCAAAACTGAACAGGCAAAGTATTTTTACTTTCCTTACATATCCCAATGTACTAACCATTCTATATAAAAAAATACAGTTTTTATTGTAATTCCAAAAAACATGTATCTTTACGCGATGATAATTTTATGGTAAATGATTAAAACACAGGAAAAAAAGAATGATATGAATAAGAAAATATTCGTTAGCGGATGTTATGACATGTTACACAGCGGACATGTAGCATTTTTTGAGGAAGCGGCGACGCTGGGCGATTTATATGTCGGAATCGGTTCTGATGCAACTATTTCGGAACTGAAAGGTAGGAGAACGATAAATACCGAACAGGAAAGACTGTATATGGTAAATTCCTTGAAAGCGGTTAAGTGCGCTTTTATAAATAAGGGTAATGGCTTGCTTGATTTTGAGAATGATATTCTCGAATTGAAACCCGATATATTCTTTGTAAACGAAGACGGGCATACACCGGCAAAAGAAGCCCTGTGCAAAAAGTTAGGTATAGAATATGTTGTCAGCAAGAGAATACCTCATGGAAATCTGCCGGTTCGCTCCACAACTGCGCTGAGAAAAGAATGTAATATGCCGTACAGGATAGATTTGGCGGGCGGATGGCTTGATCAGCCATACGTTTCCAAATATCATCCCGGACCGGTATTGACCATATCGGTGGAGCCGGATTATGATTTCAACGACAGAAGCGGAATGTCCACAAGCACAAGGAAAAAAGCTATCGAACTCTGGCAAACGGATATACCTGTCGGCGACAGGGAGAAGCTGGCGAAAACGCTGTTCTGTTACGAAAATCCTCCCGGGAAAACGGAAATAAGCGGCTCGCAGGATTCTTTGGGCATCGTCATGCCGGGACTGAACAGGCTGGATTACAATGGAAACTACTGGCCCGAAAAAATACATTCGGTATTCGACAGCGATATCATGGACTGGCTTGAAGAACGCATCCATCTCATTTCCCTTTCGCCGCGTTCGTGGGAATACAGCGTGCTTTCCGAAACTTATCTTGATACGGTAAATGCCAAAGTCCTGAGTGAAGCGGCAAACGAATGTTGGAATGCAATACTGGAAAAAGATACGGGAAAATTTTCCGACAGTGTGCGGAAATCGTTTGAAGCCCAGATAAAAATGTTTCCTAAAATGGTAGACAGTAAAGTTTTAGAGAATATTGAATACTACAAGTCAAAGGCGCTGGGCTGGAAACTGTCCGGAGCAGGCGGTGGAGGATACCTTATATTAATAAGCGATAAACCGGTGGATAATTCTTTAAAGATTAGAATACGGAGAGTATAGATACTGAAAGCTGCGAATCAAGTGTTGAAAAACGCCATAATTGCTCTCATTTTTCCCTGTATTTGGAAAATTGGACATGAGTATGGAACAGTTGGAATGAATATTTTTATACAGTATTTTACACTTCTCTTACATGATAAAAACTACGAAAACAAAACAGAGCAAATCAGTTCCTTCATTTTAAAAAGTGTTAAAAACGCATGAATTATAATATAATATATTAAATTTTACAAAAAAAAATAGTGAATATAAATTTTATATGTAAATTTGCCCGTTTTTTCGGCGCTATGACTTTTGAAAGTTGATAGCGTTTTTAGGGAACAGTCGAAGTTAAAATGTTTAAAGTTGAAGTTAAAGAATATTAAAATTGATATGTGTGCCAATAAAATATATATATTTGCACTCGATTTAAAGAAAATGGTTGTCCAGATGAAAAAAAGTTTTGTATTGTTAATTGCCTGCATTCTGTTCACAAGTGTTTTGTTTGGACAAAACACAAAAAAGGCGGATAAGGCATTCAGTGAGGGAAGGTATTATGAAGCTATTCAAGAATATGGTTTGCTTGAAAGCAAAGTTTCCGATCCTCAAATCTTAAGTCATATAACTTTCAGTATTGCCGAAAGTTATAGAAGAATGAATCAACCCGAGAAAGCGGAACCATATTATGTTAAAGCTATCAAGGGAGGCTACATGCTTCCTGATGTTTATTTCGGATACGGAGAAGTTCTCCTCAATCTGGCAAAATATGATGAAGCGCGGAAACAGTTTGAGATATTTAAAAGGTCTAATCCTGAAAATAAGCTGGTAGACGTCAAAATCGCCTCGTGCGAATTTGCGAAAGTACACAGCATGGAAAATCCCAAATTCAAACTCCAGCCAATGGAGACGCTGAATACAATGGGAAGCGAATACGGTATAGCGTATTTTAATGATAACTTGATATATGCATCAACCGGAAATCCTGCCGAAGGAGGCGGTAAACAGGTTGACATATCTCCGCGAACAGGATTGCCCTATTCCAAATTCTACATGTCCATAGCTTTCAACAATACCTATAATAAAGGAGAACTGGTAAATGGACTTAATAAAGGTAACAGCAAAAGAAATGAAGGAACATTTGCATACGATCCCGTCAACAATTTGGGATATTATACAAAATGTATAGGTTCGAATAAATCCGAACAGTGCTATATCTTTTTTGCGGAATTTAAAAACAATCAATGGAAAGAAATTGACAATCTGAAAATTGAAAACCGTAAGGAGCCTATTGGACACCCGTTTGTTATGCCCGATGGCAAAAGAATATATTTTGTCTCCGTTATGGAAGGAGGATACGGGAAATCAGATATCTGGTACACCGATAAATATCCGGACGGCACATGGAGTAAACCGATAAACCTCGGACGTGAAGTAAATACTCCAGGAAACGAAATGTTTCCTTTTGTTGCAGGCGAATATTTGTTCTTTTCTTCCGACGGACATCCCGGATATGGAGGCATGGATATTTTCGCATCCAAAATAGACGGAAACATACATGGAACTGCAATCAATCTCGGTAAACCTTTCAACTCTTCGCAGGATGATGTGAATCTTATCGAAAAACACGATTTCACGGAGGGAATGCTGGTAAGTTCACGCCGTTCGGCAAATAACGACGACATATTCAGGTTCGAGGGTTATCCTTCATCCTTAACTGCCTCGGGCAGGATATACGATTCCGTCAGCAATCAGCCGATGAAGGGAATCGCTGTGGAAGTGAAGAAAGCCGGTAAAATTGTTGAAAAATTAACGTCCGACGACAGCGGCAAATATATCTTTTATGTAGATCCCGATTCGTCGGCATACGACCTGTCGGCTTCGGTATTGCGCTATAATCCCATATCACGCACATACCGCTCAATTGGAGAACGGTTTGCTGCCTTGAGCGGCTGGGATTTGCCAATGAGAAGCAGCGACGCTTATATCTCCGGTATCGTAACGGGAGCAGAGGAAA
>JAISDH010000219.1 GCA_031264975.1 Bacteroidales bacterium | reverse complement strand
TGATAGTTTCTTTAAATTATCTGAATAAAATACGCTAATAAAATGATTTATAGCAAAATTAATTTCTTTTTTTATGGCTTCAAAATTACAATAAAAAACAATAGGAATTGCACTTTCTTGATACTTTTCTATAATTGTATGGATATCAGTCCTGTAAATTTCTATTTGGAGTTGATTTTTCATTTCTTTTTCAGGAAAGATATACGTTGCATAATTCAAGAGAAATAGATATTTTTCTTGAGGGACTGATGTCGGAACGGAGATTTTGAAATGGAATACAAATACTTATGGATTACCCCATACTAACCACAGGTACAGCTCGGGGTAAAGATTGCACTTTCTCTGCCAGAACCTTTATCTCATTTAAATGAAAAGGCCGAAAAGTTTTGGATAAACTCAAAACAGAAGCTTAGATAATACTTAATATGGGGTGTAGCTTGATACCTTCTGTTGCTCTACGCATAGTATGAAAACAACACAAATAACCGTCCGAAAAGCGTCAGAGCAGACAAATACACTATCGAATTTATTTTCGCAGGGGAATAGAAAAAAAGACTTTCAGCATCTTTTCTTTTAACTTGAATAAAAGACAAGTTTCTAATCAATTAACGATAAAATAACCATCCCTTTTTGACCAATTGTTTGGACAACGACGAACAGGGACATGAGAAGAGCCGTATTTTGTTCGCAAAAAAGATGTATCTTTGCAAACTTGTGAAAAAACGTATAATAAATACATGAGTACTTTACTAAACAAATTAGAAGTCATATATAAACGCTGGGAAGAAATAGGAGAACAAATCGCACAACCGGACGTAGTTGCCGATATGAAGCGTTATGTGAAATTGAGTAAAGATTATAAAGATTTACAGCCCGTTGTTGAAGCATACAGGCAATATAAAAACATTATAAGCAATATCGAAAATGCAAAAGAAATTCTCGTCAATGAAAAAGACGACGAATTTCGTTCACTTGCCAAAGACGAATTAACACAACTTACTTCCGATTATGAAAAGATGGAAGAGCACATTCGTTTATTGTTGATTCCGTCCGACCCTCAAGATGATAAAAATGCTATCGTAGAAATACGCGCAGGAACAGGCGGAGATGAAGCCGGTATTTTTGCAGGAGACCTTTTCAGAATGTATTCGCATTATTGTGAATCCCGAAATTGGAAAGTAGACGTTGTTTCAATGACCGAAAGTTCCATGGGCGGATTCAAGGAAATTGTTTTTAATGTGATAGGAGAAGGGGTGTATGGGTTGCTGAAATATGAATCGGGAGTACATCGCGTACAACGCGTTCCGCAAACAGAAACTCAGGGAAGAGTGCATACCTCTGCCGCATCGGTTGTCGTATTGCCCGAAGCAGATGAATTTGATGTGGAATTAAAACAAAGCGATATTCGCAAAGATACCTATTGTTCGTCAGGCCCCGGAGGTCAGTCCGTCAATACAACCTATTCTGCCGTTCGATTAACGCATATTCCAACGGGTATTGTTGTCGCCATTCAAGATGAAAAATCACAACTCAAGAATTTAGACAAAGCCATGCGTATATTGCGAACACGTATCTTTGAAATGGAATATCAAAAGTATTTGGATGAAGTCTCTTCCAAACGAAAAACGATGGTGTCTACCGGAGACCGTTCTGCTAAAATACGTACATATAATTATCCTCAAAATCGCGTTACAGACCACCGTATTAATTTAACAATGTATAACCTGACCGTGTTCATGGACGGAAATATTCAAGATACTATTGAAGCGCTGCAAGTGGCGGAAAATGCGGAACGATTAAAAGAAGCCGTCATCGCCTCATAAACCGATTGAATTTTAAATCATCATATTGTGACTATAGATCCATATATCGCGTCTATCCTGGAAAGATTACCTGATAACAGTGGCGTTTATCGTTACCTGGATAAGGAAAAAAATATTATTTATGTCGGTAAAGCGAAAAACCTGAGAAGAAGAGTTGGTTCCTATTTCTATAAAGAACAAGACCATCCCCGTATATTGTTATTGCTGAAACATACTTCCGATATTCAATTCACCATCGTAGATACGGAATATGACGCGCTGTTGCTGGAAAGTAACCTTATTAAGGAGTACCAGCCGAGATATAACGTTCAACTGAAAGACGATAAAACCTATCCATGGTTGTGTCTTACCAATGAACAGTTTCCCCGTTTATACTCTACACGCAGGAAAAATGATGAAAATGCCCGCTACTTTGGACCATACGCTTCCGTAAAAATAATGAATACCCTTTTGGATACGGTTACCGAATTGTACCATTTACGAGGTTGCAAATTGGATTTAACAGAAGAGCATATCAAAGCAGGCAAATATAAGGCATGTTTAAATTTTCATATAAAAAAATGTTTGGGCATTTGCTTGGGAAAACAAAGTCGGGAAGAATATCTGGATAATGTTCAACAAATTGTAAACATCATACAGGGAAATACAGCCTCAGTTCTCCATAAATTAAAGAAGGAAATGATGACGTATGCCCAAGAAATGGCATTTGAAAAAGCGCATGCGGTAAAACTGAAAATATTGTTACTGGAAAAATATCAAGCCAAATCAACCATTGTCAATTTTACAATCAGCAATATAGACGTCTTCAATATTGTAGAAGATATGTCTACCGCTTATGTTTGTTATTTTCACGTAGTAAACGGGGCTATAATCAAAACGCAAGTCCTTTCTGTCAAATATCAATTGAATGAAACGATAGAAGAAGCGTTGTTATACGCCATTGTTGAGTTGCGAAAATCGGCTCGCAGCAAAGCGCCGGAAATTGTTGTTCCCTTTCCATTGGACATCAATATTAATGAAATCATTATTACCGTACCTAAACACAACGACAAAGAAAAACTTCTACATTTGGCGCTCCGTAACGCAACCGCATACATGTATGAAATGCAAAAACAAAAGGAGTTTTCCAATCCCGAAACACATAAAAAACAACTACTGGAAGGCATGCAAAGTGATTTGGGTTTACCACATCCGCCGGTACATATCGAATGTTTTGATAATTCCAATATACAGGGAAGTTATCCCGTTGCGGCAATGGTATGTTTTCGTAACGGCAAGCCTTCCAAAAAGGAATATCGTATTTTCAATATCCAGACAGTGAACAAACCCGATGACTTTTCAACCATGAGAGAAGTTATCAAACGTAGATATAGCCGGTTATTGAAAGAAGAAAGTCTCCTGCCCGACTTGATTGTTGTTGACGGTGGAAAAGGTCAGATTTCAGCGGCTTATTCCGCATTAAAAGAATTGAACCTCGAAGAAAAAATTCCACTTATCGGCATCGCAAAACGACTGGAAGAAATTTACCGTCCAAATGACTCCATTCCGCTGTTTGTAGATAAAAAATCAGAAACACAACGCATCATTCAACATTTACGGGATGAGGCGCATCGTTTTGGAATTATGCACCACCGACAACGAAGAGATAAATCAATGACCCAAACAGAATTAACCTGCATTACAGGAATAGGAGCATTCACGGCAGAGAAGTTACTAACGGCGTTCCGTTCCGTCAACACCATAAAAAAAGCGTCTCTCGAAGAACTGACAATAATCATCGGAAAAGATAAAGCAACGACCGTATATAACTATTACCAAACTCAAGAATCTCCAGAATCCCCAGAAGAAGAAAATAGTTAACGGGAGAAAAAGGGCAAAAGGAAAGACGGCAGCAAGCAGGCAAGCAGCAAGCAACAAGCAACAGGCAACAGGCAGGCAAGCCACGAGGAGGAAATTGTCTGAACTGTGATTTATTTGATTTAAATGATTGTTATGATTATTTCTTCTGCTCATCTTCTAATCCTGTAAATCCTGATTCAGACGAAAAAAAGGGCATTGCATGCAATGCCCCTACTTATCTACTTGTTCACTCGTCTACTGTTTCACAATTTTTCCTTGGCGCTTTTCTTTTTCTGTTCCTACATTATATATGTATATACCGTTTGCAAGATTGCTTACCGAAACAGCATCCCGATCACTTACTTCTTTACGGATTAACACCTTTCCTTGCATATCGTAAAGCGTAAATACCGCATGAACTACATTCTCCGGCAGGACAATATGTATATTGTCTGTTACCGGATTTGGATAAACGCTTATGGCAGAGGATGAAATATTTGTTATACCAACCGTTGACTCAAATATAGCCGTGAAGATTGAATCCCCTGTTACGGTAAATTCACGGGGATTATCTGTATTGCCGTCATCCCATTGAACAAAGCGATAATCGGCGTTAGGCGTGGCAACTATTGAGGCTATGCTGTTTGCTGCATATTCTCTTTTGAATATGGGGCTATTTTCGGCATTATTCCTTTTATGATAGTCGTCGCTGCCGGTAACATTGCCCATTGTTGAGTTCTGGGGAGCTGCGTATACGTAATACATATCTTCTATGCCAAAGATAGCCACAAAAGCAAGATTTTGTGTGATGGTAATGGCGCGCATACTGTCCTTATTGTTATCACTCCAACCTACAAAACGATAACCGGCGTTGGGGGTAGCAGTGATGGTTACAACACTGAATGCAACATAATCTCCGCTGCCATTGGTTATTCCTCGGACGGTATCGTTGCTGTTTAGCGATACATTATATATAATAGGTTCAAGGGTAGCGATAAAGGAAGTATCCTGTGTTACGGTAATGGCGCGTGGATTCTCTGTATTACCGTCATTCCACTGCACAAAGCGGTAACCTGTATTTGCAATTGCACCAATGGTAGCTATGGTATTTACTCCATAATCTCCGCTACCGGCAACGCTTCCCATCGTAGCGCTGTTTACGGTTAAAGATACATGATACATTCCCGGCGTTGCAACGGCAAACTCAGCCGTAAATATACTATCCTGCGTTACCTTAATCGTGCGCGGATTTTGCGTAATGCCATCATTCCATTGAACAAAGCGGTAATTGCTATTCGCTATGGCTCCAATGGTAATTGTAGTGTCTTTTGCATAATCTCCACTGCCGAAAACAGTTCCCATACCTGTTTGGTTCGCTGTTACAAATACGTAGAACAAGGTTTGTGAAACGGTAAACTCTGCTGTAAAAGCCGTATCCTGTGTTACCGTAACAGTACGCGGATTATCTGTATTACCGTCGTTCCACTGGACAAAACGATAACCGGAGTTAGCAATAGCGCTGATTGTAATTGTAGTGTTTGCTGTATAATTTCCGTTACCGGTAACGCTTCCCATATTTATATTGTTGGC
>JAISDH010000194.1 GCA_031264975.1 Bacteroidales bacterium | reverse complement strand
AACGTCCTCTTCATTGACGAAGGTTTCGGAAGTCTTGACGGCGAAACCTTGCGAATCGCCATGAACGCCCTTATTCGCCTCGCCGAAGGAAACCGTCTTGTAGGTATTATCTCCCACGTTGAAGAACTTAAACGCAAAATAGACAAACAAATAATCGTAACCAAAAACAAAACAGGGACAAGTAGGGTGGAAATTAGAGGTTAAGGAGAGAGAAGGGGGAGACGGCAACAAGCAACAGGCAGCAGGCAGCAAGCAGGCAAGCCAAGCGTAGGAATTTATTTACTTGTCTACTTTTTGTCTGAATCAGGATTCTCAGGATTAGAGAATGAGCAGGATTAAATAGTGGATAATGATTAATTTTTTCATCCCTTCGTTGCTTGCCTGCCTGCCTGCCTGCTGCCTGTTGCTTGCTGCCTTGTTGTTGCCTTGTACCAAGAGTAAAGGCTATTCAAAAGAATAGCCTTTACCAAATTTAAATAATAATTTTTAAAAAATAAACTCTTATAGCTATTGAATATTCAATTTCTTCTTTAGCTCTTTTGGAAGAGCGTCTTTGTGAATAATGATATTCATTGTTTTATATTCAATAAAAGGATAGGAAGCGTATAAATATCCTTTATAGTCGCCATATTCACCCCATGAGTTTTTGACGATAAAGTACTTATTCCCATTTTGGTCTACCGCTTTTCCTATTGCGTGCATTCCATGGTCGTCTGTAGTTTGATAGTTATCAAAAGCTTCCTGACGCATTTCTTGATTTATCTGTTTTTCTTTTCCCGGATTTTTAAACCATTCTTCTACTTTCTTACTTTTCGGTAAAGAAACCCATTTGCCTATTTCGGCGTCTGCCATTTCATAATTGTCAAAATCAGGAATGACGGCAATCCCCTGTCGAACAAACCCGTCTTCTGACACATCTGAACCCCATGCAAATGTATATCCATTGTCAATGGCTTTATCCATAATACTCATTAGCTCGTCTATGGGAATATTGTAACTTTTTTCTCCTATCCAATTGTCGGGAATCTCTAACGGAAACGACGTATAAAAAGGATGATGAGTAAAAGATGTTAAACTGACATAATCACTTACATTCAAACCCGTTGCGTCTTTATAAAAAGTAGTGGGAGTATATTCTTTTCCCTTGTAATTGAATTTTTCCGGTTTAGCGCCCAAATAAGCGTCCAAGATACCATTGTAACCTCTTAACCATGCAGTACTCAGTTTCTTATTGTGATTCTTAACCACAGCGTCAAGGTATGCCTTTAAGATAGCGTCCAATTCGCCGTGAGCATGCACATCTTCTCCATAATTCAAGCCGGAATATTCCGATAAAGGTACAATTCCATAATTTTCAATCACCCATAATACATCGGCAAAAGCGCCCCCTTGACCAAAATTTAAACTTCCGTGCATACGAACATATCTCTTTGCCTTTTCATTGTATGTGTTCCATACAACATACAGGGGTGCAAGACTAACCGAGTCTTTCCCTAAACGCATAATTTCCGATTCCAGAAACGAAATTGTTGACCATGCCCAGCAAGTCCCTGCTCTGTCCTGCGATTTTACAGACGTAACAGGCAAACGTTTCTGTTCGGTGAACTGTAATCCGGTTTTCTTTTCTTCTTTATTATCTTTATTCTCCTGCGCGCAGACAATACCTTGAAATCCTAAAGATAAAGCCATTGCAAAAATTATCATTCTCTTCATTTTCCTTCTTTTATTATATTGATTCATACTGATTTATTTTGCTGCAATTGTTTCTATTTCAACCAAAACGCCCATAGGAAGGTCTTTCACCGCAAAGGCTGCTCGTGCAGGACAGTCTTTTGTATAATATTTTGCGTATACTTCATTCATTGCTTTAAAATTAGCAATATCGTTTAGTAAACAGGTTGATTTGATGACGTCGGTATATTCATATCCTGCTTCCTTCAAAATTGCTCCTATATTTTGCATTACCTGTTCTGTTTGAGCTTCTATCCCTTCGGGAACTTGTCCCGTTAATGGGTTTACGGGAATCTGACCGGAAATAAATAACATTCCATTTGCTTCAATAGCTTGGCTATAAGGTCCTATTGCTTTAGGCGCCTGTTCTGTGTGTATTACTCTCTTTGACATTTTACTGTTAAAATTTATGATGACATTTAGTTATACTAACTTAAAGGATTACCATTTATTGTGATGGATTTTACTTTCATCGTATTTATCTTTAACTTTCTGTTCTCCTTTGGGATAACCCATGGGAATTACGCAAAGCGGGAGTATATGTTCCGGTAGATTAATACTTTGTATAACAGCATTCATTCTGTCTTCATAAGGATAGGCTGCCGTCCATACAGCGCCCAATTCCAAGGCTTCCACTGCCAGCAAAATATTTTCCGTAACGGCAGAACAGTCTAAATACCAATAAGACGACTGAGACGTATCGCCGCAGACAACCATTGCCAGCGGCGATTGTGCCAACATTTTTGCATGTGGTAACTGTGCTGCCATGGCGTCCAATACTGCTCTGTCTTCAATTACTACAATTTCCCAAGGGCGTATGTCTTTGCCCGACGGAGCAGCCATTCCTGCTTTTACTATCGATTCTATATCCTCTTTACTGACAGGCTTAGTGGGAATAAAGTCCCGTACGCTTTTCCGATTGTTGATAACCGAAAGAACAGTTTCTTTTACTGACGTCATAGATTTTTCTGTTGTACCCCGCTGTTGTCTAACATACAATACTGCTACAACAAGGAGTAATAATAAACATATTACCTGGTAAATAATTACCCTTTTATTTTTCATAAATAACTCAATTAAAATTAAACACTAAAAGAACACACATCAATTAACGGCTTTCCTCGTTTGGGTATTTACAATTTCTCCAATGTAGAACTTGTGATACGGAGGTTTCTCATTATATATTGATTGCGTATCGCTATCTCTTCTTGAGACGACAACATTTGTAGCAAAATCCTCTGCTTTAAACGGTGCGGAATAAAGTTTCCGACATTCCAAAACGAGGTATGCTTCTTTAAAATAAACGGCGCCATTTTCTGTATAAAGAGGCGTCAGTCCGGCTTCTTCCGCTTTATTTTTTTCTTTATGGTCTCTTCCTGATTCGGTGCCGCAATAAGTTAATGCCGACCGGTAATCATTGTCGAAAAAGCATAAGGTATAATATTCGCTTTTTTCCATAAACTCAAAAGTATAGCGGTCAGGATGAATATAGCAAGTTGCAATAGGTTTTCCCCAGATATAGCCCAAGGTTCCCCAACCGGCGGTCATCGTATTGTACGATTCTTTATTTCCTGCTGTAATAAGCATCCAGTCTTCCCCGATTAATTGAATTGGATTACCGGAAATTTCTTTAGGGTCAATTGTTACAAATTCTTCGCTTCTAATCATGGCTGTTGATACTTTTTCTTCGTTTTCTTTCTTGTCCTGGTCTCCGGCATTACAATTACAACCGGAAAGACATACTGCTAATAATAAAAAAATTTTCAGATACTTCATATGTATATATAATTTATAAATTCGATAAATAATTACTGAGCTTTAATGTACTAAACAC
>JAISDH010000158.1 GCA_031264975.1 Bacteroidales bacterium | reverse complement strand
CAAAAACTCCGTTTCCTAAAAATAATCCGACAAAAGTTGGATTATCCATATATTTTTTATAATTTTGTAGCGGAAATTTTATAATTCATATATTATTCTCTCATTTGAAACTGTAAGATTTTTTTTACCCTTTTAGTAACTGTTAGTAAAAATAGAAAATGTTAAGCGCAATACCAATTAAAGATTCCGATTTTGATGCAATGCAGGAGTTAGTCTTCTCATTTGCAATGGAAAATGTAGTCAAATGGGAATTAGACCCGGAATGGCTGATTCATGTTTTACTTCCCAAAAAAGAAGCATGGACAAAGGCGTGGGCAGATTATGTCGACCCAAATACGCGTACACCCCTTATTACCCTTACCAAGTCAATCGCGAGAAAGGAGTATGAACTCTTATTCGTGCCTTTGGTGTATAGCATCGAAACCAGCAAGGTGATATCCGGCAGTGAAAAGATAAGTATGAGAATTACAGACGCCTATAGACAAAGTCATTTACTCCCTACTCCCGTTTTCCCTCCCGATTATATAATAGGCAACAGTATTGCCCGTTGTTTGGTGCTTTATTTCTTCAAGCATAATGAACCCACTTTTTATAAGGCTCGTGGAGTTCGGGGTGTTGAACTGTTATGGGCGGTTCTTGACTATCCTCCCACTGCGAAGGAAGAGTTGATTCATTCCCAATTCAACGAATATTCGCCTTTTTTCTTTCAATTTGATGAAAGCGAACGAGGTAAAACTTTTTATACTTGCTTTCGCTGGAAAGGCGGTTTGGAAGAAAACGGTCCATGGAGCGAAATCATAAGCGCAATTATCCCATAAATGAAAAAGATAAATTGTTTTATTCAAATGTACTTTTGTAATAATAAATCTGTTATTCAAGAGAGAAAATTTTTTCTTGAACAGGAATATCTTTCAGTTGTTGTAATATGGTAAAAACTTTTATACTTTCGTATCGGCAAATAAAGACAAAGCATGGAAAACGATAATTTTAAACCGGCGCTTCACGTACAGGATGGAGTAAATCAACCGTCAATAGTGAATCCTTATCTGGACTTCTCCAGAATGAAAAAAGTTTCATTATTGGACAGGCAAACCTATATAGACGGCGTTTTAAGGGGAGACAGAGTTGTACTCAGTCAGGCAATTACGTTGCTGGAAAGCAGCAAACACGAACATTATCAATTATCCCAATCCATATTGGAAGCATGTATTCCTTATTCGGGGAAATCCATGCGTATTGGGATTACCGGAGTTCCCGGAGCGGGGAAAAGTACGTTTATAGAAGCCTTTGGGAAATATCTTACAGGACTTGGCTATAAATTGGCGGTTTTGGCGATAGACCCAAGTAGCGAACGCTCAAAAGGAAGTATATTGGGCGACAAAACACGTATGGAAGAACTTGCTACTGATGAAAATGCCTACATTCGTCCCTCTCCTTCCATGGGTTCTTTGGGCGGCGTTACTCGCAAAACGGCGGAAACGCTTATTCTGTGTGAAGCTGCCGGTTTTGATACAATCTTTATTGAAACCGTAGGAGTTGGTCAATCGGAAACTGCCGTACACAGTATTGTTGATTTCTTTATGCTTCTGATGATATCGGGAGCCGGCGACGAACTGCAGGGGATAAAACGAGGCATTATGGAAATGACAGACGCTATCGTGATTAACAAAGCCGACGGAGACAATATCGAAAAAGCAAAATTTACCCGCAATCAATATGCGAATGCGTTAACGCTGTTTTCTCCTTCTCCTTCGGCATGGAAACCTCCCGTATTGACGGCGTCTTCTCTGTCCAAAACCGGAATGGCTGAAATTTGGCAAATGATACTTGACTACAAAACCCTTACAATGCAAAACGGATATTTTGAACAGAATAGAATAAAACAGCAACAAGACCGTTTCCGCCGTTTTATGGAAGAAGAACTCTTGGACAGGTTTTATTCCGATATGGAAATAAAAGAAAGTATAAAACAGTACGAACAGCTTATCGCAGAAAAGAAAATGACGCCCTATACATCAGGGAAATTGATACTTGAAAAGTACCTGCAAAAATAATACTGCGTTAAGACTGGAGTTGAAAATATAAATTATGCGTGTTGTTATACAGCGAGTAAGAAAAGCAGAAGTTACCATTGACAAAAAAATACATGCCTCTATTCAAAAAGGACTCTTGATATTGTTAGGCATAGAAGCGATGGATAAGGATGAAGATATTGAATGGTTATGTAGAAAAATTACCGGCTTGCGTATCTTTGACGATTCCAATCAGGTGATGAACCTTTCCGTATGCGACGTTCGGGCAGAATGTCTGGTAGTAAGTCAATTTACGTTGTTTGCCTCTACAAAAAAGGGTAACAGACCTTCGTATATCCGTGCGGCGCAACCGGAAATGGCTGTTCCGCTCTATGAAAAGTTTATTGAAACATTAACCCGCATTTCGCAACTCCCTGTCAAAACGGGTAGATTTGGAGCCAATATGCAGGTGGAATTAATTAATGACGGTCCCGTTACCATTATCATGGATTCTAAAAATAAAGAATAATGAACTCATTCCTTTTTCAGATTGCAGAGTATCTAAAAACAAACTATGCCAAAGATTTATCCAATATTTGTATCGTTGTTCCGGGTAAAAGGAGTATCGTTTTTTTGAAAAAACAGTTGGCGTCGTTATATCAAAAACCGTTTTTGTCGCCTGCCTTTTTCTCTATAGAAGATTTTTTTTCTTTTATTACGGGCGTCAGTCCGGCAGCCAAAGAAGAACAATTGCTGACCCTGTATAAAATACATTTGTCGTTAATGGCAGGTAAAAAAGAACAGGAACAAACTTCATTACATGAGTTTTCTGCTCATGCTCAATTGATGATAAGCGATTTCAATGAAATAGATACTTCCCTTGCCGATACCGATACCCTGTTTTCTTCCCTCTATTCGATAAAAGAACTTAGCTTCTTTGGGAAAAGACCGGAAGAACTTTCCCCTTTTCAAAAGAATTATCTGAATTTCTTCAAAGAATTAGCCGTCTATTATAAACAGTTTACAAATCATCTTTTGCAACAAAACAAAGGATATCAAGGGTTAATATACCGCAAAGCCGCCGAAAACATCTCCCGCTATATAGACCCCCTCCCCTATCGGAAATATGTCTTTGTAGGCTTTAATGCCTTGACGAAGGCAGAAGAAGTGGTGATAGAATATCTTTTAGAGGCAAACAAATTGGATTATCTCATTGACGGCGACGTGTTTTATACAAAAGATAAAATTCACGAAGCCGGCAGGTTTATCAGGAATGCGCAAAAGCTGTTTCATGATAGACCGTTGCAGTTTATTGGTAATTATTTTGCCGAAACGCCTAAAAATATACACATCATGGGGCTTCCCCAATCCGTTATGCAGGCAAAACTGTTAAATGAAATATTGGAAACCATTCAATCATCCGATACATTGGATAATACGGCAATTGCCCTTGCCGATGAAACGCTGCTCTTGCCCGTCTTGCACGCAATAGATACAAGCCATACCAATATAACAATGGGCTACCCGATAAAAGGAACCATTTTGTATCAATTGGTAAGCGGTTTTTTAATCGCATTGGAAAACAGAGATAAATTTAACCGCAATGCGCAGGGGACAAATATAAAGTTGTATCATAAGGATTTATTTATTTTTTTCAACAACCCGTATATTCGTGAAGTGGTTGGTAACAAAGATAATCTTCAAGAAGATATTCCCGCAAAACTACAGAAAAATGCAAGATTGTTTTATGCAAAACAGGAATATCAGCAAGTAATAAAAACGCTTTCTCCACAACTGCAAACATTGTTTCTTGAATTGTTTTATACCAAAGATACCGTTCCGTCTATCTGCCATAATGTACGGGCGTTGCTTGTAGAGATACAGAAAAAGGCGTCATTACAGGCTATGGAACAGGAAACGCTGTTTTTGTTATACAAATATATGGAGGAGTTGCAAAACAGTCTGTCTCTGTTGGATTCCATTGATATTACCTCTTTTCGTTTTCTGTTTGAGAATTATATTTCCGAACTCACACTGTCGTTTCAGAGCGACGCCACAACCGGATTACAAATATTGGGATTGCTGGAAACACGAACGCTGGATTTTAAAAATGTAATCCTTTTATCTGTTAATGAAGGAATCATTCCTGCCGGAAAAACCATTAATTCATTTATCCCCCACGACGTAAAAACGCATTTCGGATTACAAACATACAGAGGGAAAGACGCTATCTTTTCATATCATTTTTATCGCTTATTGCAACGGGCAGAACATATTTATCTTTTATATAATCTGGAGGGTAAAAACGGTTCCACGGAAAAGAGCCGCTTTCTTTATCAACTGAAAAACAAGTTGAGAACTTTCAACAATATTAAAATAACCGATGAAATCATTGCCTATCCCCCCATTAAACCCGAAACGGAAACGCCCCTTGCTATTCAAAAAACAGAAGCTATCCTGACAGATTTAAAACAAAAGAAATATTCGGCGTCTTCCATTGGCGCTTATTTGGAATGCAGTTTACGTTTTTACTTTCAGTATGTGCTCGAATTGGAAGAAACGAACGTCCGCTCCATAGACGATATGTTGCAAAGCGCGACAATTGGAACGGTTATTCATGCCGTTTTGGAAACAGCCGTCGAAAATGGACGCTTTAAACGAATGACTAAAACAGAAATAGAACAAAGCGTTCGCACGCATATCTGCAATAACAAGCGGTTAAATCTGGTAGAAGAAGATTTGCTCTATGAAAAGAATCATCTTGTATTTCAGATTATCATCAAATATATCGATTCCTATCTAAAGTATGCACAAACGTTTGAAAAGGACTTTATCATTAAACAAACAGAAGAAAAACTTGAACAAACGCTTTCCGTTGACAATACGGTTTCGATTGTTTTAAAAGGGGTTATTGACAGAGTAGATTTGCAGAACAACGGCAACAAACGTATTATCGATTACAAGACGGGAAAGTTACAAGACACAGAACTAAAAGTAAAAGACATGGAAACCGTTTTTGACGGCAAACATACCAAAGCGTTTCAATTATTGTTTTACGCCTCTCTGTATAACAAACAATATAATCCGGCGTATTTGGAAGCCGAGATTATTTCATTTCGGAAGATAAAGACGCCTTATATCTTATCCATCGATAAAGAAAGACGCCTGTCGAAAGAAGTGTTAACCGACTTTGAAACGACTTTAATCCAAGTCATCCAATCCATTTTCCAAATAGAAACCCCATTCACAGCCACTACATTCCTCGACAGATGCAAGTATTGTCCCTACAAAGATATTTGCAGAAGATAATAGACAGGGCGAAAGGTGGAGTGGCATAAACCAATAATATACCCAAAAAAAACACCAGCCAGAGAAAAAAACAGTGTCTTTACAGCTGAAAATCAAGTATAAAAATACAATCATAAAGAAATGGTGTCACTCCGCAGAATAGAAAATAAAGCATTAAAAGCCCCTATAGTAGAAGCAGGATATGGTGCAATTATAGCTGCTATGACTTAATCTAAACGAAGAAGAAGATTATGAATGCAATTTGTACTATACAACGAAACAGTTCATTGAATGGCAAAAAATAACTTATGTGATTCTTTATCAGTCAAACGAAACGAATTTTACAA
>JAISDH010000072.1 GCA_031264975.1 Bacteroidales bacterium | reverse complement strand
ATTTGGATCATTTGGATCATTTGGATCATCCGGATCATTGGGTGGATTCGGATAACCATGTTCGCAGTCATAGCAGTCTTCATCAACAACAACACGCCATGCTGCCCCGTTGGGAACTGTGGAAGCCCATTCCTCTTCAATCCAGCCGTCATCTTTTAACACAGTTTTTACATACACTATATTCCAGCCCTTTCTCAGGTTCATGTTATACTTTAGCGTATGTTTTTTAGCCTCGTCCGTATATGAACCCGTGATGCTTACATCCCCGTCCACATACATCAGTCCTCCTCTCCAGTCTCCGGATACGAGATAAAGGTTGCCCGTTATTTCACTGTCCGATTCGCCGTATGCCTCCAGAGAAACATGCAAACCGTTTACATTGCGGTTGCTTACCGTAACACTTTCGGGGATTTCACCCAGATCATTCGAGGATTGCGCGTTAAGGCTTCCCGGAAGGTTCAGGGTAAATTTTCCGCCGTTATACGAAACGCTTGCAAACGTAAGGCTGCCGTCGGAAGTTTTCGCTTTTACAGTGTAAACTGTTTCACTGTAGCTTGCGCCGTCTTCAACATCAATGCTGATGGAGTAGTCCTGCTCTTCGTCGTTTTTACTGTCTTCGTCTTTGCCGCAGGAGCATAATGTTGCAACTGCAAACAGGCTGACGAACGCTATCTTTAAATAATTTCTTTTCATTTGTATTTGATTTACTCTGTAAATTCAATCACATAAGCCGAAACAGTTACCTCTTTTTGATTTACAATCAGGGCATAATTTTTATTGTTGACCTCTACAGTTTCGTTAATTATTGCTCTTGATGTACCGGTTAATCTCACAGATTCAAGCATTTCAGCCCTTGCCCTTTCAATTAAGGGTTGAAAACTGCCTCCGAAACCGAAAACGCTCGTGCCTTTTGCAGTGCCTTTCACTTTTTGAATAATTTTGTAGTTATTCTTCTGTAGAACAACATTTGTTGTGTTGTTATTCATATTGCCTGTTAATCCGCTGTGAATGGCACATGAAGATAATGAACAGGCGATTACAATAACAAAAACTATACTTAACATCTTTTTCATTTTTACTCAGTTTAGAGTCCGCTCCTTATTGCAGACAAATAAATTATATAAATTATATAATACAATGCCCAATTTTGGGACAAGGCAAAGCCCTGTCCCAACAAGGCATTATCTGTAGCTGTTAATTAAAAGAAATATCCTATTGATAAATCGAACGTACCGGTTTTTATTTTCGAATTCTCAGCTTTTGTAAGATTCGCTATCCCGTATTTATAACCTGCTCCGACAGTGTATTTATTCAAAAATTCAACGCCGAAACCCGCTCCCACGCCAAAGTCAATATGTTTCAATCTACTGTTTTCGCCGTATATATCATCACTTCCGCTATCACTGTCACTTTCACCATCATAATTCCATTTATAATTCCATTTTTCCTTTCCCGCAAAAATATATCCAATATACGGTCCGGCTGCAACATAGAATTTCAAATTATCCGTGCCCATTTTGTATTTGATGTTTACAGGCAACTGCAACTGGTGGAAATTAATCTTTGACGATTCGTTTCCTCCTTCAAATTCTTCCTTATATTTTCCGCCACTGTTGACATACAACAGTTCGGGTTGCAGTGCGAACGAAGACGAAAAAGAATACTCCAGCATTGCCCCGGCTTTAAATCCGATTTTCGGGTCGCTGTTATTCGATTCTGTTTCTCCTTCTCCGGTATATTTGCTATAAATACTCGACAGCGTTCCGCCGAGTTTTACCCCATACCGCAACTGTGCATCAAGTCCATACGTTAACACAAGTCCTAAAGTAATTAATAATACTTTTTTCATTTCTATTCAGTTTAGAGTCCGCTCCTTATTGCAGACTGTAATTGTTATGTTTCCCTTCTTACGGCTTCGCAGGTCTTGCCCGTTTTTCAGAAAGTAGCTGCTCTTTCCTGCAAGCATTTTTTAAGTGTTTCTACAGTTTCACTTCGCATTTTTTGGGGAACAGTTGCAATTCTGTCTTATATGCTGTGGCGGTCAAGCCGTCGTCGGGTTTCTAATGCTGTTTTAGACATTATTTTATTCTTGTTATTTTTCCCCGTCCCATACATGATGTACAGCGGTCGTGAGAATGTGAAGGTATTACATATTCGTTGCAGTCCGAACACCAGCGATCACCAGTATTTCCGTATGTTGGAGTCTTCGATCCGACAACCCAGCCTTTTCCCTTACACCTCGAACATATCTCCTCGTAGGTGGAAGACTTGGCGGAAGAACTGCCTGACGAGCCTGAAAACGGCGAAATTGACATTCCGTTCTGATTATTGTTTTGTATCATGGTATTATAATATGCTTTATACAGAAGATAATAATCGTCATATCTTCTGATCGCATCATCTTCATCCGAGCTGGTAGCAGAGATGTTAAAGGAGCCGTTTTTTATATAGCCTTTACTGATAAAAGATAGCGTACCGTCCCAATATACCCGGATATCACTCTGACCATATGTTAGTGTAAACACGGGTGGAACAAGTATCCTGTCGTACATGTATATGCATTTATTGGTAATGTCAACACTGTTATCTTCATTTTTATCATAGTATTTAACTCTGGTAGGATTGAGTCCGTTAGTATTAAGACCGACATCAGCGTTGAAAACGACTACAGCTCCGTATTTATCCGTTTCTTTGTTTTTAAAATAATAGGATTTAGAGGCGTCTACCGTCAAAGATTTCAGGCGTTCCAGTACGGAATTTTCATAATCTTTTCTTGAGTTTTCAGCAGCTTTCTCCGTCTCCATGAGCATTTTCATGGCTTCATTCATGTAGTCATTCATCATTTGCTGTGTCTGTTGGTTTTGCTGGTTAAGCCACTGATTCAATTGCGACATGTCGTAAAATTGTCCGAAACTCATAGAGTTTACGCATATAAAAGCTGCCGTCATGAGTATGAATACGGTTTTTACGCCAAATAAAAGATTTCCCCTACTCGTCAGGCTTTTCGGACTCGCCCCGTTTTTGAAATGGTCTCCGGACTCTATTGCGCTGCCACTGTAAGCAGCGTTCTGTTTGAAACTTTTTAAATACTTTTTCATGATAATTAATTTATAATTCGTAACATTCATTTTTACATATCTTCCTGTTTTACCAATCTATTGGACTTTCAATCATTAAATTCCGTTCGAGCAGCGTCAAAA
>JAISDH010000434.1 GCA_031264975.1 Bacteroidales bacterium | reverse complement strand
GCATTGATTGATATATTTCCCCTTGAATTAGTTTTCCGTTCTCATGTTTATTTCTTTTTATGCCATCACTCCCCCAAGTGCCCCATTGCTTAAAAAAGAATGCAGATTCTTGAGCTTCGGTTTGTTCTTTAATAGATAATACCCATTCTTCTTTCATTGGTCGTGCACTTGTTCCGCTTTCACCACCCACAATGACCCAATCAATGTTTTCAAGATTTAGTTCGCCTAAATTTTCTAACAAAGGTTCACAGGATAAAAAGCATACGGATGCTTTTAATTGTCGCAAAAAATCTATCCGCTTTTTGGCTGACTGGTTTTCTACTGTGACCCCTAACCATACGTTACCTGGAATGGAATGATTTTGGAAATATTCTGCCATTCTCTCCGCCCTCTTTGTAAGAAGTTGATACCTATGTTGAGGAGTTAATTTAATAATACTAATTACCTCATTAATAAATCTATCCGGCACATCTTTGTGAAACAAATCACTCATCGAACATACAAAAATAGCATGTGGCGTTTTCCAACGCAATGGTTCTTCTAAAACATCATTATGCAATGTGAGCTTAAATCCGTTTTGATATTTACTTTGTCCCATAGCCTGAAGACGACGCGCCATTACTTCTGCATAACAATTTATGCAGCCTGCTGATGTTTTTGAACACCCTGTGACAGGATTCCATGTTTTGTCTGTCCATTCAATCTTTGTTGTTTTCATCTCTTTTCTATTATAAATTTCACTTTATCTTCTTTTTTGTAATTATTCCATGAAATATAAAATGCATTTTTTCTAGCATCATTACCTGTTTTTATATCATAAACTTTAAACCTTGGATTAGTTAATTGCCATTTCCCAAATATTTCAGTTGCATGTTTTGGCAAAAACTCGTTTTCTAAAGTTATTTCGTAAATTTGACGGTTTGTTTTTGGTTCCGACAGAGTTTGCAATAATATTGCTTCCAATCTTTTTGCATTTTTATTTCTGGCCTCTTCTGCAAACAGTTCCTCAAATAATCCTTTCTGTTGTGACGGTATTTTAAATCCGCGTCCGGCATCTTCATCCAACTGCCATTTTACTTCAAGAATTTTCTCAAAACCAAAGATAAGATGACTTATAAAAAATAAAGAGAAATAATTGGCGGCATCCCGTTCAATATAATAAGATGTTGTATAAAACCTCTCATATTTTAAGGCCGTCTTAACGAATTGAATGTATTCCATTACCGGAAGTTGTTCTTTCCGCATCTTATGATTTTCCGGAAAAAAACTGTTTACAAAATCCCTTAATGGCTCGTATTGTCGCGTTTCTTCATCCTGCATTGCCTTTTGTGTAAAGCGATGCATGTGTGAAATTGGCAGGAAAAGAATAATCTCTGTTCTTCCGTTTGCCATTAATTGATAGAGTACGTCTTTCTTAATACTTTTATATCCGTAAGGATCAATGAATATTAGATTCCGTGTATCAGATGCTGTTTTTGATACCTCTTGCTGCACAATACTGAACATTTGCTCTATGTCGTAGCTATAATACAGGACACTGCAAAATTTTTGGCTGTTAGTATCAATGTAATTTTTTACCCGCTCAATCTTTTGCTGTTCTTTGTCATTTACAATAAGCGTTATTTGGGTGTCATACGCTATTTCAAGTTTTTCATCGGCAAAAATACTTTGTATAGCATCGAAAGCAACAATTGGACTGCCTTTTCCACCGTCTTCGTATATTCCCATGCCGCAGAATACATCATAGATATTTATCCGTTTAATGGGTTTGGCCAAACACAATATTCTCAGGTAACGGTTTAAATACGTCGCATAAAATTCCACTTTTGCCTGTGAGTGAATCTGAAGTGTGTTTTTTACATTATTTTTCTTTCCCATATATATCCATTTTCTTATTCCCTTTCCACCGTCCCGTTCACTTTCAGCTTAATTACCTCAATACTTTCCAGACCATCGTTATCCACCACTTTTACGGCGATATTGTGCTGTCCGGCTTTGAGTTTTGCACGTTGCCTGCCTTCCTTATCAATAATGACTGACGCCCTGAAGCCTTTTTCGGCATTGTATTCAAAATCCCAGCTGTAAAACTCAATGCCTGCCTTGCTTTGTGCGGAGGCGATAAATTCAATTTCCCGAATACCGCTTGCTTCGCGGGACAGTTCATTTACTTCAATCCGAATCGTCGGCTTTTTGGAGACGGGAATAATCGTATCAACCGGCACAAGCTCGATAATGATATTTTCCTGATTTTTCAACCGTGCGACTTCCTGCACCGCTCCTCTGCCAAACGAAAAAGCAATGATGTAGCCGGCAGGGGTTCCTGCTGCAATATTTTTTTCAAAAAGTTTTTTGTCGTAACGTTCAATGGCTGATTTGAAATTGTCCACCACATTTCGCCCGATGTTTTCGGAGTGTTTTACCTGAACCGGCGTATTGTCGGGCATTCGTCCGTCCAGTCCCAAATCCCCGCGCTGCCGGATATTGGCTGTGCCGCCGAACTGTCCGACAATCCAGTTTTCAAACTCGAAGGCGTCCCTGTCGCGGAGCGTATCATAATCGTATTTATGCAATTGCAGGGTATAGGAATTGGCGTAGAGACTTGTAAACAAATCTGTCTGCTGATTCAGCCGCAGTTCGGTTACTTTCACTGCCTGCACGGACTGGTCGATACCAATCCATTTTCTGTCCAGTTTGTCGGCTACGGCAAGCGTTGTGCCGCCTCCCATGAAAGGGTCGAGTACAATATCTCCCTCATTGCTGGCGCATTTAATGATGCGTTCCAGCAGGGCAAATGGCTTTTGAGTAGGGTAGCCGATGACTTCTTTCCCTTGTACCAGACGAATATCATCCCATATTTCACTCAAAGGAGCGCCGGGACTTTGTTCCAAATAATATTTCAATCGTGGAGTAGTACCGTTTTTGGGGAAATAAACTAATCCTTCTTTCTCATATTCATCCAATTTGTCGGGTGTTGTAATCCAATGCATTCCTTCCTTTCCCTGTTTATTCGGGTCAATGCCTTTCCAGGTCATTCCTGTTTCTCCATTCCTTTTTCCGCTCACTAAAAGAGGAACCGTTTGATAATACCCTTTTTCGTCTTCGTTTTTATATAAATCCTTTGAGGCTTTGGATAACTCCATAAAATGCAGATTAAAGGTATATTGCCCGGATTTTGAATAAAAGAAAACCGTGTCGTAATTTTTCCTTGCCGCTTTGGAAATACTGGAGCGATTAGAACTCCTTTTCCATACAAATTGATTTATTAAATGATTCATTCCAAAAATCTTATCTAGAATCTCTACTCGTATGTAGGCGTCGGCGTGCCAGTCGCAATGCAGGAAAATGCTGCCGGTAGATTTCAGCACACGGTGCATTTCAATGACACGTTCTTTGAGCCATGCAATGTAATGGTCGATACCGCCCGCCCAGCGGTCTTGAAAGCTGCGTACTTCTCCTGCGTCGCCCCAAATCACCTCATAGTTGCGGTTCGAAAAAAATGGCGGGTCAAGGTAAATTAAATCCACCGATTCGCTTGTCATCATTTTCAGTATTTCGAGATTGTCACCTAATATTAATCTGTTTACCATAATCAATGATTTTAAGAATACAAAAGTAATATTTTTTTGTCATTTCGCAGGCATTTTCCGGAAAGTGAATCCTGTCAGCCGCTTCATCAATGCCTGCGAGGTTTTGAACACAATCTTTTTTACGCGAATAGATTCCGCACGGACTTCCTTTTC
>JAISDH010000432.1 GCA_031264975.1 Bacteroidales bacterium | reverse complement strand
GCTGCCGGCGACGTCCGTTCAAAACTGAGGGATATACTTGCGGCGTTTCTTTTCAAGGGCGAAGATATCGACAAGAAAGTCAAGGTTCTGTCGGGCGGCGAGCGTTCGCGTCTGGCAATGGCGAAACTGATGCTTGAGCCGTACAATCTTTTAGTACTGGACGAGCCTACCAATCACATGGATATGCGGTCGAAAGATATTCTGAAAATTGCATTGAAAGCGTTTGACGGAACTCTGATTGTGGTATCTCACGACAGAGAGTTTTTAGACGGCTTGGTCAACAAGGTTTACGAATTTAGAGACGGCACAGTCAAGGAACATTTAGGCGGGATATACGAATTTCTGGAGCGTCGAAAGCTGGAAAACCTGAACGAACTCGAACGTAAATCCGAGGCGTCGAAACAAACCGAAGAAACAAAACCGGACGTTTCCACACCTAAAGATTCCGTGAAAAAAGGAATCGGACGGCAATTGAAAAAACTTGAGTTGCAGATTAAAGCCGCCGAAGATATTATCACCAAGCTGGAAGCGGAAATGGCTGAGATGAACGCTTTTCTATCGCAGGAAACTCCCGGAATGGACTTTTTCAACGCATACGAAAGTACGAAAAACGCATTGTCCGAAGAGATGGAAAAATGGAGTCTGCTTAACGAAGAATATGAACACTTAAAAAACCTGTTATAAAGATGTTATTGGAAAATGAAAACAGAAAAATAGTTGTAGGAATAACGGGCGCAAGCGGCTCGTGCTATGCATACCGGCTGCTTAAACAATTGAGAGCCGCGGATATTTCCCGTGACAATATCGCCGTAATATTCAGCCTCAACGGACTGAAAGTCTTTGAATACGAGCTTGGCATGGATGCGCTCAAGGAGATTTCCAAAAATTTCAAAGTCTTTGATAACAGCGATTTTATGACTCCGTTTGCTTCCGGCTCGTCCTATTTTGATACTTTGATTGTCGCTCCCTGTTCAATGGGAACTCTCGCGCGTATTGCTTCGGGGATTGCTTCCGACCTTATTTCGCGCACGGCAGACGTCATGCTAAAGGAACGCAAGCGCCTGATTTTGATGACAAGGGAAACTCCGCTCAATTCCATTCATCTCGAAAACATGCTTAGAGTAACAAACGCGGGCGGAATAATATGTCCTGCAAGTCCTTCGTTCTACAGCAACCCCTTTGATATCGAATCCCTGATATCTACTGTTACCGAAAGAATCCTGAGCCTGTCCGAAATCGACTGTTCCGGCAGATACGAATGGATGGGGATGTAATTAATTAATAATTAACAATGAACAATTATTCAATATATAACAGATGATACAAATAGATGACAAGATTATAAGCGATGATATATTCGAGAAATGTTTTACCTGCGATTTATCCAAATGTTTGGGCGTATGCTGCGTACACGGCGACAGCGGCGCCCCGCTGGAAAAGGAAGAGAAAGAACTTCTTGAAAAACACATAGATAAAATTAAACCATACCTTACTCCAGAAGGCATATCTGTGATCGAACAGTGCGGGGTTGCGATAATTGATTTCGACGACGAGCTTGTAACTCCTTTAGTAAGAGACAGCGAAGAATGTGTATATTCCTGTTTCGCAAGTAACGGAACATGTTTATGCGGAATCGAAAAGGCTTACAGAAACGGAGATATCCCTTTCAACAAACCGATTTCCTGTCATCTGTATCCAATAAGAATCAAGACATTCGGAGATACTACAGTTCTAAACTATGACCAGTGGCATATATGCAGCCATGCAAGAGATTTGGGTAAAAAAGAAAAAATGCCGGTCTTTATGTTTCTTAAAGAACCTGTTATCCGTAAATTCGGAGAAAAATTCTTTGACGCCCTGTCGGAAATATGGGAACAGGGAATTGAAAATTTTCGAGACTGACATTTGCATGTGAAAAATTATTTATACTTTTGCACGTCGTTAATCACAAAAAAAATACTGCGAACTGAAAGATTAAAAAAGCAGGAAAGAAAGTGAAAAACGTTTGAAGAATAAATAGATAAGTTAAAATAAAAAATGTATGAAATAGAAAAATAGATTAAAACATATTTGAGCTAACGCTCTTATTCTCACACTTACGAAATCTACCAATTTCTACCCGAGAATAAGTAAGCGAAGTTCACGTCTTCGGGCGTGAACTGTTCGTGCTTATTTGAGGAAAGGTTTTGCCGAACCACAGTAGAAAATAAGCAATCAGCGAACAGTTTCACGCTTTTTTCGTGTGATTGCAGATACGGGAAAATAATTAATAACAATTTTAATATAGTGTATTATGAAAAAGTATTTAAAGCAAATGCAATTACACGCCGACTACGGCAAAAGTGCAATGGAGTCCGGAGACCATTCAAAAAACGGGGCGAGTCCGAAAAGCCTGATGAGTAGGAATAACTTTTTTATCATTATGGCCGTTGTGCTTACCTTATTCTGTCCCCATAAAATATGGGGACAGGACAGATACTTATACTCAGAAACATCTTATCCTGGAGATATATTTGTAGATATAAATGCATACGGTAATAAAAAAATCTTACAAGTAAAAAAGTAGCATTGCTGACTTGTAATGATGAGAATATTTCAAAGTCCGATTTGAGACATTTGGAGATCGAAGCTTGTATGAAAAAGGCGCTTAGACAAAAAGGATACACTTTCACATCCAACAGCAACGAGGCAAATATTGTAATTTTCTATGAATATGGCATTAGTGAGCCTAAGGAATATACCTATCAAAGAATTGTACCGGTTTGGGGACAAACGGGCATCGCCAGCAGTACAACTACACAAAGGAAAAATACCTGGGGGGAAACGACTTATAAAACGACTAACACTCCAAGTTATGGTCAAGTTGGAGGAACAGCTATAACGGAAACCGACATAAAGTATATGGGATGGGCGAATATCACTGCTTATGACGCGGATTTTTACCGGCAGACGGGAGAAGACAAAATGCTATGGTTAACAGAAATAACCAGTGAAGGATGGCGCGATGATTTACGCATAGTGTTTCCTTATATGATGGCGGCTTCAAAAGAATATATTGAGCAAAGTAGCGGCCACAAAATAACTGTAAAAATAGATTCTGAAGATAAAAGATGGCATAAATTTAACGAGACGCTTATGACAGTAATTGTCAAAAAGCCTGCATCGAAGCGAGAGTTACCCAGTATGACAGTGCATCAGGATGTATATAAAGATGGTCAATTGTTTATAAAGGCGGGAACTCCTGTAGATTTAAAGGTACAGAAAAAAATTTCAAGACATTATACTGCTTTTTCTGGTACTATTTCTGTAAACGGCGGATCTGTTTTAATAAGGCCAATAGATAATAAATATAGTATTTATAGTTCTTGGTTTCGTTATTCTTTTAAATATGATAAAGACTCTTTGTTGCTTGATATGGTTTACATAATAGGCGTAAAGCAATAAACAGATTATTTTCCGCAGGTCGCGACCACCTTATGGGTACCTTACAGGCAACAGTAAATAGTGTCTGCCCAAAAATTCGATATCGACAAGTTTATCATAGTTCCGAGAAAACTTCTCGATGTTCCGAGAAAACTTCTCGATGTTCCGAAAAAACTTCTCGACGTTCCGAGAAAATCTCTCGACGCTCCGAGAAAAATTCTCGGAACTTTGGGAAAAATATCAAATGGAGTGATCGACGAGGCTCGAGACAAGCTGGAAAAGGCATGGCGGCAGTTCATGGCGGTTTTTTTCTGATTTTTACTCCTCTTTTTTATCTTCCCAGGGCAAAGGGATATATTTTCCTTCCAGATACGCTTTTTTCATTTCGGTCCACAGTTCGGGCGATTCGAGAATAAACTTGCGCCACTGGAAAAAATGAAGCTCGTTATTGTCGACAGAGGCATAAAACAACAGCAT
>JAISDH010000414.1 GCA_031264975.1 Bacteroidales bacterium | reverse complement strand
TCAGGTATTGGGCGGCTTTTATGAGGTATTCGTAGCCTTTGTATTCGACCATGCGCCCTAGGGAGAAAACGATCTTCTTGCCGGCATGCTGTTCTCGAATTCGTTGTATCTGATCCTGTCGGGCGACTAAGGGGTCAACGCCGACGGGGATATGGATTATTTTATCCTGCACTTTTTGTAAAAACGGTGAGTGTTGGGTATAGACGGGAGAGGTACCAACAATCACGTCGGCCCGATGGATGAGCCATCGTTGCAGCGGGCGGTACAATTGCAGCAACAGCTTCTGCTTCAAAATATCGCTGTGCCAGTGCAAGATGACTTTCCCTTTGTAGCCTGACAGGAGTAGCGCCACGCAAGCCATCGGGTCCGGGTGATGGATGTGTATTATATCGTACTCCGATTGAATTTTACGCAATTGGGTTATCATCGCCGGCGAAATCATGGTGGCGGATAGTTTGATCCAAGTTGGCATACAGAATAGGCGGGCGTATTCATTGATCCGGATGATGCCCGGTTTTTGGCTTTCGGTTGCGGCGCACAGCATATCACAACGAATCTTTCGCTGTGATAGTCCGACCGTCAGGTCGTACATTACCTTTTCTACGCCGCCCCTGATGGGGTAAAATTTGCCTACTTGAAGTATCCTCATCTTAATTCAGTAAAATATCAAACAATTCTTGCCACGACCGGGCAACAGGGGGTGAGATGATCCTTTTTTCCACCGGCTTCAAAAAAGAAGTGTCGCCTTGAATCAGGCGTTTCATTTTGGAAGCAAGTTCTTGCGGATGGTTCGGGTCGAAGAAAGCGACTTGGGAACATCCGCTTGCTGTTTCATGTGCATAGGGCAGATCTGCCAATAACATGGGTTTGTTGAATGCGGCGAATTCCGTTATCGGTAATCCCCATGTTTCGATTTTTGAGGGGAAAACTAAGCAGTGAGATTGGTCGTAATGTTCGTACAATGTTTTTCTATCTAAAAATCCCATGAATTTTATATTCGGAATTCTTTTTCCCCACTTGCGATACAACCATTTGGCGTAGGTATTGGCATCCTCCTTTATCGTAATAGATACGTTGAAATTTTCGATCCCCCATTGCTCTTTCAATATTTCAGCAGCCTGACAGACCATTTCAAAATTCTTATGGCTATCGGGAAAAGACGCGAATAAGAATGAATATGCCGCTTGTCCGGAAACGGCGTCCGTGACAAAATGATCTACACTCATCGGATGCAATACAGGGGGAGAGACTACTATGGTTTCTTCCTGCAATCCAAACATACGAATGAATTCTTTCTTCATCCATTCCTGCTGTACAATGACATAGCGATTTTTACGTATATTGATCCGGTAAATCCATTTGGAAAACAAAGAAAGCAGTACAATTCGTGGAGCGAATAAACACTCCTTTGTCTTCCATTTATAAAATGGGAATGGATTGTGGCAATAAACAGCTCTTTGCTGAGCCAAAACATGGGGTGTCGTATCATGCAAAGAGAGCCACAAATACACAGGGGACAATTGTATGGATATTTTTTTCATCGTTACATATTCACACCAAAGCCGGTTGACCCATGTTTTTTTTGGCCACTGCATTTCGATATATTCTATGTTATGGAAAAAGACCAAATCTTTTCGATACACTAATGCCACAATGCGATAATCGCCTGTTTTCGTCAATGTGGACAAATATTCCAAACACTCGCGCAAAATGGTCAAAGTTCCTCCCTTGGTCAAATTGACCGCCGATACCACAATTGTCTTCATCTTTTTCTCTTTATCAGATTATCAAACAATTGCATCCATTTCTCCATGATAACCGGTTCAGAGAAACGCTCGGAACCGATTCGTGCCACCTCTCCCATCTCTTTGCGGAGAGCCGAATCTTCCATCAGTTGCATGATTTGCGCAGCTAATTCCGGCACATCTCCCTCCGGTACCAGAAACCCGTTTTCACCATCCGTTATTAGATCTCTTGGGCCACATTTACAGGTAAAAGCGACCATCGGCAGCCCCACAGACATAGCTTCCAACAGAACCATCGGCAGCCCCTCGTATCGCGAAGACAACACCAATAAAGAGGCATCCAAATACTCCGACAGTATATCCGAAGTGTTCTTTTTCAACACAACTGCGCCTTCTAAATTGTATTTTCCAACCAGCATCTCCAATTCACTTCGTAACTCGCCATCACCTACTATTTGCAGTTTCCAGTCCGGGAAACGGATATGTACTAACCTCCAAGCCTCGATAAGCCTATCGAATCCTTTCTGGTAATTATAGCGACCAACCGCAATCACATTCTTGCTTTCCAACAACGCCTTGTGATCACCCCATTCATTTTTTGCATTTTCGATCACTATCATATTTGGCAAATCACCCCAATAAGCCTGATCTTCATGAGTCAAAACCACGAACTTGTCAAACTTCTTAACTATTCTCCCATCGGCTCTATTCCTGAACGCATCCGCCCATTTCCAAATGCCTTTTCGCCCATATTGCAAGCGTTTGAATCGAGAAAAATGAATCTCCAGCACCTTTTTACTGCCATCCTTTATCTTCCAGATAAAAGGAACATCATTACCGAACATAGAAACCACAATATCCGTCCGTAAATGGTCCAAGAGCTTTGTCAAGCTCTTCTTATGTTTCCATTGCTTGAATGGATAATGCCATACTTTATTGATAAATCCTTTCCCATTATTTTCGTCATAATTTACACCTAAATCGTAACACTGAATCTTCGGCGACAAAGCAAAAAACGGTGCGCGGCCCTTTTGGTCTGTGGTAATGATAATCACCTCGCAACCACGCTTCACCAAAAAATTCGCTTTGTTGGCAAGGACTCGTTCCATGCCTCCGGAGTTGTATGTTCCGTTTATACAATACGCTATCCTCATATTCTCTCAGTTTGTGGATTATCAATGCAATAAAACAGGGCATAAATCAAAAATAGATCTGTGGCCACCTTAATCCAGATAATAAAACTCAATAACAAAAGCATGAAAAAAAATAACCTATAATGTGGAAATTTGTGCATGCAAGCAATTGCATTATAGACAAAAAAGAGGGAAAATACGATCAATCCACAAAGTCCGCTGTAAAGAATGAATCGGCAATAACCAATATCTGTACCTTGAAAATTACCAGAGCCAATGATCCATGTTTTTGTATCCTCCGGCCATATCCACATCGTAGTATTCAGCTTAGTAGTGGAAGCCGTCGTCCATACACCGGTTTCTATCCAATTAAAAAATCCCTCAAATCCAAACCGAAACAGTCTATACATGTATGCATCATTATTGTAAAACCAAATGGCAACAATAACAATGATCCCCGTTGCCACCAACACCATACTCCACACATTGATAACCTCCTTTTTTATTTCTCCCCTAAAAAAATGGATGGAATATAGCATGTACATCCCGCCCATAACCATGCCAACAATAGTTGTCCGAGCAATCATATTGCCTACAACTGAAATGATAAAAAAGGCTACCACATAGAAAAAGATATATTTTTTATTTTTTCTAATTTCCTGATCTCTGGCCACCAATGCGGATAACCCTACCAACACAATAGAAAAACGTACTCCAGCAGGATCCAATGCAACACCTATTCCATATAAGCGATTTATCTCCTTCAAAGCGTCATTCCCGGCTACTGTTGCATTGGAAATATAAGTATCTACCCAAAGTCTAATTGGTTCCACCAAATCTATCACTAATGCTATCGCGCACTGAAAAACACAAACAAAAATCAAGTAATTGATTATTAATTTCAATGATATTTGCCTGTAGTACAGACGGAGAATACAACAGACTCCATAGGCGCCCCCCAACCAAGTGGCGAAGGACGCAATATACAATGCATAAGCATAATCGTCGGTATTATTATAGTCAACCGATACGAAACAGACGAGAGAAAATAGGGC
>JAISDH010000346.1 GCA_031264975.1 Bacteroidales bacterium | reverse complement strand
TATCTCGAATAACATCAGGAGAATGAGCGCACACAGGGCAACAAGATCCGAACGGATTTTACCGCTTACAAAAAAGACGGTGGCTGCAAGCAATATCAATAATGTGATGTACATTTGTGGCATTTGTGAATCGTTTTAAAAATGAAAAATATAATATGTAAAAGACAAAAAAATAATATGTAAACTTAACTTTCGAGACAGGAATCTTCATGTCACTTGTCGAATTCTTCTTTTAATATGTTAGCAATTGCTTCTGTTTCTCTGTAATTTCTTCCTGTAGTTTGAATTACCATTCCAAAACCGGAGTCTTCCCAATGCAAAACAATTTCAATCAAGCCGCTTTTATATACTCTTCGTATGAAACGTGAAGTTTTATTATTGAAAGGTAATGAGTTGATAACCGCCTCCACATAATCATTTCTAATAATTCTTTCTGCAAATTTTTGAAGAACATCTGTCCCATGGTCATCTCTGAAATGAATATTTCGTTTTCTCTCTTCAAAAGAAAGAGTTGCAGGAACTAATTCGATATTGGAAATAGACTCGCAGAAATCTTTAAAATCATCACATAATAATACTTCATCGCTTGCAACGTTATGTACGAAAACAGATTCCGGATTTTCTACATCGTCTGTTTCTTTAAAAATTTTCAGATTCCTGTTTTTCCATATTTCATTATGCGTTAAACTGATGCTGGGAATATCCATAATATCGGCAGTCGCCAGCCCGTCACAATATTCCTGTTCAATGTTTAAAGCTGCGGATACAAAATAATATTTCAGCGTTTCATCTTTTTTGTCGCCCAAATAATCTTCTGTGAAAGGACGTTTATTCGCGATTGCGCATATTTTATTTTTTTCGCCGGTATTTAAGCCTCCCAGCCATTCAACAAATTTCTGCTCTTGCGTAACTTGTATAACGGATAAGTTGCAGGGAAACAGCAAGTGAGTGAAGCCATAAGTATCTTTCGCCTTATTGAAAATATTTCCCATAGCTATGAAATTGCCAAGCAACTCAGAGCTATTCTTATATTCAAGAAATGACAGTTCATTAAATACCAGATACATTATAACAGTTTTAAAAGCTGATTACTCCATTCGTCCATCATCTGAGGCGGATATTCACTCAGTTCTCCGTTTTTATCTATTTCAATATTCGTAACTTTAGAATACTGTTCTGTGTCGGTAACAACTTTATCGAAGTAGAATATTACTGCCTCATCCTTGAGCGCCGGATTTTCTTTAACTGCCACACGAATACCGTTCACAATATGGTCGCTATGGGTTTCAATAATTAACTGAACATCATTTTGAACTGTCAGAGCTATCAGCCGTCCCAATTCTGCCTGGCCTCTTGGATGAATATGCGATTCCGGATTTTCAATGATAAGTAATTCTCCCGGACTTGCAGCTAAAAGCGCCGTTACAACATGAAGTGCGTAAGAAATACCAAAGCCTACATTTTCAGGTTTAAAAGGGTTCGTATTCCCGAAATTTGGCTGCTTGTAAACATACTCTAACAGCACTTCATCCGAAGAAATGGGTGTAGCTTTAACATTTATACCCGGAGATATTTCTCCCATCCAAAGATTTATCTGATTGATTAGTGTTTTATTAACAATATCTTCGCCTGTGACCTCATCCTTTATTGTTGATTTTTCGTGAATTAAATTATCAAATTCGATATTTTTATCGCCATAAGTTTCTATGAAATAGGCAGTATGCTCTCCGTAATTACCGATATTTTTTAATTCTACAACATTTCGATAACTTTTAACATGAGTAGATTGAGGCGGTATTCTATTTGCATTTAAATATTGAAATTTATTATTAAACAATGATTCGGAATCCATTGGGAAGGGAAGTTTATTAACCGCTTCTTTAAAATGCTCATCCATTTTTAATATGTCTGATTCTGAAGTGGCATTAAAATTCATTTCCAATATATCATTGCCTTGAAATTGCAGGAAGAAACTTATATCTTCTTTTTCATTATATTGATACTTGGCATCTTTTACCGTCCCTATGTTAATATATCCTCCGGGAAGACCGTTTAATCTCAGTTCTCCTTTTTGATACAAACCGCCGGAAGATTGACGCATTAGTAGAAGAGACTGTATAAATGATGATTTACCCATCCCGTTTAATCCTAATAAAAGATTCAACTTCTTCAATGGAAAATATTTCTTTTTGATGGATTTGAAATTCCTGAGTTCGATTGACTGTATCATATTCTTAATGTTTGCTGTATTAATTCTTTTATGGTTTCATGTCTTTTTGCAACTCTGTTTCGGTCTCCTGTGGAACTGGTAATAGAAGTGAAAAAAGCAGGGTCTTCATTCAGTCTGTTCTTTAATAAATCTTTAAATATCATTCCTTCTCTTTCCAACTTTTGTCTTTCATCACCGGATAATAAGGCAAACTGTGTTGCAATGGCATCAAATAATGCTTTGTTGACAGGGGGTAATTTATCATATTCATGATAAACTTTTCGAAATGCCTCCTTTCCAAATATTTTCCAGGACAAATCCATTGCAGACCTGAAATCATCAACAATTTTTTGAATTTCTTCATCGGATTTATTGTTAATGCCTGCCATAGCTTTACTCATATAAGTATCCAAGTCTGACTGGTAATTTTCATACCCCAATAAATAAAAGCACAGAAAACGATTTGCAAAATCTCTATCCAACATTCTATGGGTTGGAATCTTATTTCCTGTTGCCTGCAAAAACTCCGGTATCTTCGCCAGTTCGGCTATAAAAACAGCCGGTTTTCCCTGAAATAAGGCATGACGTATTTCCTGAGGCTCCAGGATTAAACCTCCTGTATTGATGCGCTTAAAAATATTAAACTTTACATCAGTAGGCGTACCCGGCATAATTTTATAAATAACGACCTGTGATTCTTCTATACGGGTTTGCAGGTTCCCGGGTAAATCATCCCATGTTTTTCCGTTAAGTTGAGTCAGAAACTCAAGGTTTGTCAATTTCAGACGTTTTTTATCATCTCTTTCAACGCAAAAATTTCTTATGCTGCTTAATCGCTGTAAGCCATCGACTACTAACCAGTTTTCGTCATCTGTGGCATCAAAAAAGAAAGCAGGAAGAGGAAACTGAATCAAAATGGATTCAATCAGACGACTTTGCTTCACGATGTCCCATAAATCATCCTTTCGTTGAAAATATGATTCTGTATTGAGCTGAACAGTTTTGTTTTTAATACGCCTGATTAACGTATCAAGCGAAGGCGTTTTGGTCTCGATATTGATTTTTGTAGGGTCAAAAGGCTTTTCCATTAAACTTACGCTTGTCTCAATTTGTTCAATTTCAACAATATCATTTAATGTCTCCTGATTCTGATTTTCAGATTGCATTTCTATATAGTTTGTATTTTCTTCCATATCAAAATATGTTTATACAAATAACTGTTTCAAAAACGATGACCGCAACGCCCTTTTTGCCTTGCGCTTTTCTTCCGCTGCCGGGACGAAGACGGTGAACATTACTGAGGCTTATGGTGATCATTTTTTTCACGGCGCAAAGGTAACAGTTTTTTTCAATTTGATACTTTTTCTCTGTTTTTTAAGGTACTTTTATTTTACTCAATTTTTAAACAGCAGTTGAGCAAACTTCACGAAATCCTCGCAGTATGCATCCGGATTTTCCATTGCTGTAAAATGTCCGCCGCTCTCGATACGCGAAAAATGAATCAGGTTGAAGTGTTTTTCTATCCATGATTCTGGCGGCAAAACAACATCCTTTGCGAAAAGGGAAACGCCGGTCGGAACCTTTATATTGCCAACAGGCGTCAGACGGCAGCTGTTTTCACGATAAATCCGGCATGATGTATAGATGGTATTTGTCAGCCAGTAAATCATGATATTGGTGATTACGTCCTCATAAGAAAGGCACGACTGCCGGTCTCCCCACGAATGAAATTTCTCAAAAATCCACGCGGCTAAGCCTGCCGGCGAATCCGACAGTGCAAATGCAAGCGTCCGGGGCTTTGTGGACTGTATGCTCATGTATCCCGATTCTTCCTTCATCCATTTTGAAACGGTTTCATAATACAGCTTCTCTTCATCCGTAAAGCTGTCCCGGTACACCATCAGGTCGCGTATTAAGCCGACGTCGTTCAGGTAGATTCCGGATAAATGCTCCGGATAATTTTTGGCAAGATAACGCGTTATTCCGGAGCCGACATCTCCTCCTGCCGCGATGAATTTTTTATACCCCAGTTCATCAACCATCAGCTTGCACCAAAAATCGGCGATTGACTCGTTATTTATGGAAATTGCGTTCGAATAACCGGAAAATCCGAACCCGATTACCGAAGGGATAATGACGTCGAAAGATATTTCCGATCCGTCTGCCAGTACGCGTTTCTGCGTCAGTGAACGAATTACTTTGGTATACCTTAAAAAACTGTCGGGCCAGCCGTGAGAAAAAATGACCGGAACTGCATTTTGTGTTTCTCCTTTTTCCAGAATAAAATGAATATCTACTCCGTCAATTGTTACCATATACTGATGAAACCGATTCAACTGCGATTCGTGCTTTTTCCAGTCGTATTTGTTCAGCCAGTAACTGATTAGCCTGTCAAACTCGGGAGAACAGATTCCCAGATCCCGGTTTTTTTCAAAACAGTCTTTCCCCGGAAATTTCGCAGAGGCTAACTTTGTCTTGAGCGCGTTCAGTTCTTCGTCGCATACGGATATGGTAAAGTCTCTTTTTTGATCGCCGCCGTCGTGCCGTCCGCCCTTGCGGGAACCTTGCCCCGCATATCTGTTTTTACTGTTGCATACCATTGTTCTAAAATTTTTTCGGGGACAAAGGTAACCAAATTTATTTCAGCATCTCTACATACAAATTCAT
>JAISDH010000324.1 GCA_031264975.1 Bacteroidales bacterium | reverse complement strand
CTTGCTTGCATTAGAGCTGTCAACAAGCTTTCCTTCCAACTCAACCAATCTGGCAAAGTCAATAAGCAAAGCAACGACGACAGCCATAGCGCCCCGATGAGCGTCAAGTAATTTTCCAATCAGTAACATAAACTGATAGTGCGCTTCATTCCGCAAATGTTCTAAGTGTATTTTGAATGCTTTCATATTAATAATTATTTAATGTATTATAATTTGATTTAATTCTTGAGGATAAAATTGCAGTTTGGAGAGTCTGCAAAACCATTCCCGACATATCCGCCACATAGCGAAAGTTTTCGGAAATGGATTTTCCGCTTCCGAAAAACAGCGGAAGCCTTTTGAAATAAGATTTTCGTTTCCGCGAAGCAGCGGAAACTCCCGGAAATGATATTTTTGTTTCCGCGAAACAGCGGAGGCTTCCGGAAATGGAATTCTTGTTTCCGCGAAACAGCGAAAGCTCCCGGAAATGCGATTTTCGTTTCCGCGAAGCAGCGGAGGTTTCCGGAAATAGGATTTTCGTTTTCGCGAAGCAGCGGAGGCTCTCGGAAATAGAATTTTCGTTTCCGCGAAACAGCGAAAGCTCCCGGAAATGTGATTTTCGTTTCCGCGAAGCAGCGGAGGCTTCCGGAAATGCGATTCTTGTTTTCGCGAAACAGCGGAAGCTTCCGAAAATAGGATTTTCGTTTCCGCGAAACAGCGAAAGCTCCCGGAAATGCGATTTTCGTTTCCGCGAAACAGCGGAGGCTTCCGAAAATGGGATTCTTGTTTTCGCGAAGCAACGGAGGTTTTCAGAAATAAAATTTCCGTTTCCGAAAAACAGCGAAAATCTTTTGAAAATAAGATTCTTATTCCCGCGAAACAGCGAAAATCCCAAAAACGATTCCAGAAGAAAATTTCCCTTATCGGAAAGTTTTTTTCGTGTCTCCGGAAGAGAACTTCCAATTTTAGAAAGCCAATAGAAGGATTCTTTTTGTCGCTGCATCACTGTAGCGTCCCCTAAAACAGGCTTGATATTGTTTTTTATTTGTATAAAATAGACATTTCTACTCATTTTTCCATTGTTATTTCTTGATGATAATACGGTATCCTTTGTTTCAAATAAATTGCTTTTATATTGGGATGATTTCGGACTGCAAAGATAACCTATTTTTTTATACAAAAAGAATTATCGCAGATTTTTTTCCATGACACAAAAATAATGGTTAATATTTCTACCTTACTATAAGGGAAGAAGGGGAGAAGAGGGGGGCAACAGGCAGGCAAGCAACAAGCAACAGGCAGCAGGTAACAAGCAGCAGGCAACAAGCAGACAAAAAGCAGGCAAGCAACGGGTAGGCAAGCCATGAATAAATACAGGGAGAAAAGAGCAACAAGTAGGTAAGCCATGGGGGAAAGGGTGGAAAACAACAAGTATATCCTTGGTACCATGTATTTTGTTCCTTGTACTTTGTACTTTATACCATGTACTTTGTGGCATGCACATTGTACTTTGTGGCTTGCCTGCTTGTTGCCTGTTGCCTGTTGCTTGCTGCCTTTTCGCCGCACTTTATAGCATGCACCTTATACTTCGTGGCTTGCCTGCTTGTTGCTTGCTGCCTCTTCGCCCTTTCTCCCCTTTGTATCGTCCTTTTGTTACATATTGCAGAAAAATAGACCGTCCTTTTATTACAAAGTCGTAAAACTATTGTATCTTTGCAAGAAAATATTTTACAGATATGATAGAAAGAACTGCATTAAAAAAAACTTCGTGCCTGGAAAATATTTAACGGACATATTGACAAGGATAAAAATGTATTAAAATAAATAGTATGAAGGAAGTAACAGTAGAAGAAGTAAAGACCCATTTTTCGGACATACTTCTTCAGGTAAAGAATGGTGAGAAAGTGAAGATATTGTATGGAAAATCAAAGAAACCCATTGCAATGATAGTCCCTTTAGAAGAAGAGAAGGATACCCCCAGGAAAATAGGTATTTTGGACGGCGTCGCATCATATAAAGAAGACGGCGATGGAAAAATTTCCCTTGAAGAGTTTTTGGGACTATGATATATTTATTAGATACCCATACATTTATATGGGCGACATTAGACACGGTCAGATTAAGTGAAAAAGTAAAGGAAATTATTTCAGATAGGAATAATGAAATAGTTGTAAGTACTGTAACTTTTTGGGAAATAGCATTAAAGGCAAGCATCAAAAAATTAACCTTTGAGAAAATAGATATAAAAGATTTTCCAAAATATGCCGGAGAAATGGGATTTACAATCATGGAGATGAAAGAAAAAGAAACAATAACATTTCATGAACTTCCATTGAAAGACAATCATAAAGACCCATTTGACCGAATGCTGATATGGCAAGCAATAACGAACGATATGGTATTGCTGAGTAAGGATAGTTTAATAAAACAATATGAAGAAAATGGATTAAGGATAATATGGTAAAAAAAGAAACAGGTAACAAGCAGTAAAGTGCAAGGTGGAACAGTTCCTTTCTCCCATGAACCCCTAATCATTAATCATTTTGTCAGGAATAGCGATAGTATATTTCTTTTTGAGTTTGTTCGTCAATTTATCGCTTCGTAACCAGGGATTAAATACTTTGAGTTGTTTATAGGATATTCCTTGAGCAATGGCAAAGTTGACCAGGTTAGAAATAGAAGAATCAATCTCTATGGTTTTGACTTGCAAAGGTTGGTACAAGTCGGTTATTTGTAGATTGATTCCGTAATGCTTGGGATTGGACAAGATAAGTTTCGCCGCTAAAATACGGTAAATATATCTGGATGTTTCTTCATTGAGCAGCAAATCCCAATAAGATGATGTTTGCTGTTTGTCAATATTTCGTTTCACGCCATTGTCTCCCATATTATAGGCGGCAGCAGCCAATACCCATGAATGATGTTGGGAGTATGATTTTTTCAAATACCGACAGGCGGCATGGGTCGCTTTCTCCAAATGATAGCGTTCGTCTACTTCATCGTTTATTTCCAGGTCGTAACTATTTCCTGTTTCTTTCAGAAACTGCCAAAATCCCGCCGCCTTCGCCGGAGAAACTACATTGGTCAAGCCGCTTTCTATCAAAGCCAAATATTTAAAATCTTCGGGTACCCCTTCCTCTTTCAAAATCGGTTCAATGACCGGAAAATACCTGTATGCCCGTTTGCAGTATAACAGTATGTTTGATTGCCAATATATATTTACCAACAACTCCCTATCCAAGGCTTCCCTTACGTCGTAACGCTCAATGGGAATATTTTCTCCCGCAAATTGCAGCGATTCAGGAATAGGTGGGTTCATTAAACGATAGACGGAAGAAAATTCCATATCATTTGTTTTTTTCATCTTGTCGTTATTGTCTTCGGATGTTGTTCCGATAAACAAGATAAAACATATCATGAATATAGCCATTATAAAAATGGGCAGTAAGATAATTTTTGATTTCATGTTCATTGATTCATTTATTTATTATTTGCAAACGCTTGCTTCAATCATATTCCATTTTACGTTCATCCACAAACAGACAGCACGAATGACACAAATAATTTAGACGCTTGTGTCATTCGCGCTACTGTGAACTTTTTAATCATTCGTTCTTTCTTTTTCCGAAGGGTTGGAGTTCAATGTCTGTCTTCAGAAATAGATTGATTATTTAAGTCCAAGAACCTGTTTTCCCTGTTTAAAGTCAATATCGCGAGGAATGCCGGCGCTATTGATTTTATCCAAATCGGACTGTAACCTTTCGTTTATTTGTCCATTCTTCTCATTATATTCTGTAGCCGTTGCAAGGTCGCCTTCTCCTTCTACCTGCAAAACAAATGCCGCCCAACCTCTTAATGCCTGTTTTGCCTTTTCGAGGTCAATGTGATACGTTCCGTCTGCGTTGCGGGTAAATGCGCCGTTTTCTTCAAAGAAATTATAACACATCGTATTTGCCTGCCCGTGAGCGCTGGCAGCCCCAAAACGTACAGAACGAAGCATGCCGGAAATAAAGGTAGTATAGGCTTCTTCTACCGTAATATTTGTTATTTCTCCTTTGCCTATCAGGTTTTCAACCATGAAAAGTCCCAAAATATCTGCTTTGGCTTCTTCCCATGCAGAGTATTGGGCTTGCAGGGCTTGGCGGATATTTCCTTTGTTCGTAACCGTATTTTTAATTCCTAACCCATGCGCAACTTCATGAAAGGTAACATTCCAGAAAAAGGCTTCAAACTTCAAGTTCTTCTGTTGTTCTTTTTCCAGCATAATATTTCCTATGGGAATCATTATCTTGTCAAACTTTGCTTTCATGGAGTTCTTTAGTTGTAGACGGCGCGTTCCTTTTTTCAAATGCACCCTTTCGTCGTTGGGCAAATTAATCGCGATTGTTTTGCTGTCCGAATTACAATCTCCCGCATAATAAACAGCATCGTACACATTCAAATCCGATTCCGTTCCCGGTACTTCCTGCTTGTATTTGGAATCGCAAGGCAGTTCTTTCTGTAAATCGGGAAGCATCTTTGTGAACTTTGCCAGGTCGTTACTCCATTGAATATCCTTTACTAAAATAAAAGATTCGTAAGCCGCTTTATAACCAAACAATTTATCCTCGTAATTTTCAATAGGACCTACTACAAAATCTATTTTACTATCTTTCATATCCATCCATGCCAAATCACTTGCCAGATAATCATCTGTTTTAAAGGCTTCCAATCGCAGTTCAAGATACTTTTTCAAACCGGGGTCTTCCGTCAGTTCAATGGCTTTTTGCATGAAGGAACATACTTTATCCAACTGTTCTTTATAGTAATCCTTGTAGAAAACAGATTTTAATTTACCGGATTCATCCCGAACAAGTACCGTGTATAAACTTGTTTTATTGGGGTCGTTAAATGCTTCAAACTCTTCTGTTGTCATGTCTATCGGATAGAACTGTGAGCCGAGCGGTTTTTTCCCATAATTACCGACAAATGGTTTTAAAGCATCCAATCTGTCCCATGGTCCATAATTAATCAGGGCGAATTTCTTTGTCCATTCATCACTGATTGTGTCTAAAATTGACTTGTCTCCGAAAGACTGCATCCAAAATAAGTCGTTCATTATATCCGCAATATCAATGAAGACGGAAATCATCTGACGTTCTTTTTCTGTCAGATGACTCAAATCGGCTGTCAGTTCTACTTCCGCATATTCTTCTACTTTTTGCTGCATTTCTGTAGATTCTTTCTGTTCTGCTTTATCTTTATTTCCCGAACAAGCAACGATGAACGTCGCAACTGCTGCCATGACAATGACTTTAATCAAATTTTTTCTCATACTAAATATTATTTTTGTTTTGTATTTTTGTTTTGCAAAAATATCAAAAATATTGTAGTACTTTTGCATTCTATTAAATTTTTGTATGGATTTATTTGGATTTTGTAATATCGCCCTTATACCTGTTCGTTCAGCAGCCAATCATCGTTCGGAAATGGTTACGCAACTGCTGTTTGGAGAAGCATATCAGATTGTAGATACTCGGCATGCGACAGGCTGGATGGAAATAAAGACACAGTTTGATGATTATTCCGGTTACATAGACGCTCATCAGGTTGTATTAATGCACCCAAGCAGTTGGGAGAAATATTATGTGAAACGACACTACGAGATATTATCTTCTCCCGTGTCTATCTTTGATAAGAAACGTGCGTTTTCGTTTCCCATTCCCGCCGGTTCATCCTTACCTTTGTATGAAGGAAACACGATTCGATTGGGAGCCGAAATATTTGAATTGCCTGAATATCTCAAAGCGTCGGACAACTGTTTACAGGAAAAATTAAAGATAACAGCCTTATCCTATCTCAATGCTCCTTATTTATGGGGTGGACGGACGGTGTTTGGGATAGATTGTTCCGGATTCAATCAGGTAGTTTTCAAAATAGCCGGAATCCCATTGCCCCGCGACGCCTCTCAACAGGCATTGAAAGGGAAGGTTGTCAAATCAATGGCAGAAATACAATCCGGAGATTTGGCTTTCTTTGAAAACAGGGAAGGTCGTATTATCCATACAGGTATACTGTTGGACAGCGAAACAATTATTCATGCCTCCGGAAAAGTACGGATTGACAACATAGACAAAAAAGGGATATATTCCATAGAAAGAAACGAATATTCTCATCAATTGAAAACAATAAAACGAATGATATGATAGGAGAGAAAATTTTTTTACGGGCGTTGGAATTATCAGACGTTCAAACGTTGTATGTCTTTGAAAATGACACAAGCATTTGGCAAGTGAGCGATACGATTATGCCATATTCTTCTTTTGCTTTGGAGCAGTATGTTTTGGAAGCTGTCAACACGGATATTTATACTTCAAAACAGCTTCGATTGGTTATCTGCGAATGTTCCAACGGAAAACCAATCGGATTAATAGACCTTTTTGATTTCAACCCAAAACATCTGCGCGCCAAAGTAGGAATGCTCATACATACCGACTACCGACAAAACGGATATGCCTCAGAAGCATTGAAACTTTTAATTGATTACGCTTTTACAACGCTCAACTTACACCAACTATCCTGTACCCTAACCCCCGACAACATCGGCAGTATAAAATTATTCCAAAAGCACGGATTTATTTTAACAGGAACAAAAAAAGAATGGTTCCGATTAAATGACAACTGGGTAGATGAGCAAATATATCAACTGATACGGAAATAGGGTGCAAGGGAAGAGGGCTGCAAGCAACAGGCAACAAGCTGCAAGCAACAGGCAGGCAAGCCATTAGGAAGAGACAGGAACAAAGGACAAGATGCAAGAGACAGGGTGCAAGGACGAATAGACAGATATTGACTTCTTTTTAAAAATGCAAAATAAAAAAAACATATCCTTATTTCTTGGTTGGCAAGCGCTGTCGCTATTCGGCTCAATGTTGGTGCAATATTCTACGATGTGGTATGTGATTATGTCTACACAGTCGGGTAAAATGGCAACTATTGCCGTCGTTGTAGGTTTACTGCCAACTTTTTTCATAGCGCCTTTTGGGGGCGTATGGGCAGACCGCTATAACCGCAAAAACCTGATAAATTTGGCAGACGGCGGTATTGCTTTGGTAACATTGTTTATTGCTTTGTCGTTTTTGTTTGGATACAAAGAAATTTGGTTGCTGTTTGTCTGTACGGGGGTACGGGCGGTGGGGCAAGGCATTCAGTCGCCTGCAGTTAGTTCGTTTATTCCGCAAATCGTTCCGCAAGAACAGTTAAACAAAATCAACGGCATAAATACAAGCATTCAGTCGTTTTCAGCGCTTACCGCCCCGATGATTGCAGGCGCTTTGATGTCGTTCATTCCGCTTCAGTACATCTTTTTTATTGATATTGTTACGGCAATTATCGGAATTTGCATTTTACAATTTTTCGTGAAAATCCCCGCCAATAGCAGGGACGTTGCGGGCAATGCTCCTGTTGCAAAATCGTATTTCCGCGATTTGAAGGAAGGTATACGCTATGTTTGGCAAACAAAATGGATTCGTTACATTATCCTTTTGGAAATTATCTTGCATGTTTTCGGACATGCGCCCACAGCATTCCTTTCTCCGTTGCAGGTTACGCGCAATTTCGGCAATGACGTATGGCGGCTCACGGCAATAGAAGTCGCCTTTTCGAGCGGAATGTTGCTCGGCGGATTGTTAATCGGTTTTTGGGGCGGGTTTAAAAATAAAATGTACTCAATGTCGCTTGCCTGCGTAATTATTGGCGCGGGAATGTTGGGTTTGGGATTATTGCCGAATTTTTGGCTTTATTGTGCGACGTGGATTGTAATCGGGCTTATAGCTCCGTTGAGTAATGTCCCTTGTACTACGCTTTTGCAAACAAAAACAGACCCTGCATATCTTGGTCGTGGTTTTAGTGTTTTTCAAATGGTTTTTTCGCTTGCAATGCCGCTTGCAATGCTCGTTTTCGGTCCGCTTTCCGATGTGATAAATATTGATTATATGCTCATTGGTGGCGGAATAGTGATATTTCTATTAAGCATCCCCTATGTGGTAAGCAAGGTTTTAAGGGAGGCGGACAGAAATTGATTTATATTCCTCGCTGAACGTAGCGTCTTTGCTATGTCTAAGTTAAAAGAAAATGTCCACGCTTGCAGGCAAAAGCAGGAATTTTGTTTTTAACCCGACGTAGTCTGTAGACCAATGTCATCAAGTTAAAGAAAATGTAGTGCTGAAAGAATGAAAGGGGGGGAGTTATATTCTCTAATCGCTTTGCTTCATTGAGAGGATTTATTTTGTAATACTGCCGCCTCGTGTTTTCGAGGTCGCCTTCTCGCGAACGCGAGGTCGCCTTCTCGCGAACGCGAGGTCGCCTTCTCGCGAACGCGAGGTCGCCTTCTCGCGAACGCGAGGTCGCCTTCTCGCGAACGCGAGG
>JAISDH010000262.1 GCA_031264975.1 Bacteroidales bacterium | reverse complement strand
ATTTCGCCTAAATACATGAAAACTACATGGTCGGCAATGCGTAATGCCTGACTTAATGTGTGCGTGACCATGATGATTGTATAGTTTTCTTTCAATTCTACAAAAAGCTCTTCTATTATTTTGCTGGAAATGGGGTCAAGGGCGCTGGTGGCTTCGTCTGCCAGGATAAACTGCGGCTCTACTGCCAAACTTCTTGCTAAACAAAGTCGCTGTTGTTGTCCAATCGAAAGCCTTGCGGCTGGGGTTCGTATGCGGTCTTTTACTTCTTCCCATAAACCCGCCGATCGAAGATAATGTTCTACAACCATGTTTAACTTTCTTCGCATGCGTATACCGTGAATGCGGCATCCGTAAGCAATATTATCGTAAATAGACATGGGCAAAGGACAGGGACGTTGTGATACTAATCCTATTTTTCTTCTCAATTCTGTAATGTCGGTATCGTTATGTAGAATGTCTTTTCCATTGATGAGTACTTTCCCCGTGATTTTTGCAGATTCAACAGCATCTATTAACCGATTGAAGGTTTTTAGTAAGGTGGATTTCCCGCAACCGGAAGGTCCTATGATGCAGGTTATTTTTTTCTCCGGTATTTTCAGATTGACGTCTTTGAGTATATGGTTATTCTTGATGTGTACATTTATATTTTCTGCAATAAGTTCGCTGGATTCATCTCGAATAAATTTATGGTCGGGTTTAAACATGCGTCCTTGTCTTCTTACCGTACTGCCTTCCCAGATACGATGTTGTGAAAAAAAATTATTGACTGCGTTCTTTAGTTTCATTTCAATTTATTTTTAGAAAATTTGTTGGTGAAATATCGTCCCAAAATACTTAGTAACAAAATGATGATTGTCAAAACCAGCGCCGCAGCATAAGCCCTGTCCTGTACTTCCTGTATCGGACTGCTTAATTGGAAAAATACAGCTAAGGGCAGTGTTGCTGCCGGTTGTGAAAGCGACGTCGGAATGCTGTCCGTATATCCTGCCGTGAACATGACAGATGCGGCGTCTCCAATGGCTCTTCCGATAGAAAGTAATGTTGCAGTGGCAATTCCCGGCGCTATTTGTTTCAATACCACCCGTATGGTTTCCACGCGCGTTGCCCCCAAAGAATAAGCGGCGTCTAATATTTCACGGGGAAAATCCCGCGCTACTTCATCCATGGAACGGATAAAAATAGGAATAATCAATAAGGTAATAACAATAATTCCACCTAATAAAGAGGTCTTTATCCCAAAATAAATCATGATAGTAAACCCAAATGCTCCGTATACAATAGAAGGTACCCCAAACAAAACGTCATAAGCCAGTCGTGCCATATAGGCAATTTTTGACTTCTTCTTCAAATAGATATTCAGGTAAAAGACTACAGGAACACTGATAATTAACCCTAATATGGTAGAAGCTCCGACTATCATCAGCGAGCCGACGATAGCATTCAAAAAGCCCCCTTCTTTTCCGATATAAAAACCTCCTCCTGGGAGTTTGGTTATCATATCCCAACTCATGGCTTTCCAACCTCTGGCAAAGATAGTATATACAATACTCAAAACCAACCCTACCACTATAAACATGGCAATATACATCAGGACGCGAAAAAACTTTTCTTCAAACGATTTCATTAAATGAACTTTTTCTCAATACGATATAAAATCATTCGTGATATCAAATTAAAGAATAATACCACGATAAATAATATTAAAGCAGCAAACATCAATGCTGATTCATATAAAGGTAAGGATAACATTTCTCCATAATTATTGGCAATTAAAGCCGGAATAGGGTAACAACTTTCAAATAACGAATGAGGAACAATGGGTAAATTACCGCAAACCATTAAAACGGCAATCGTTTCTCCAAAAGCTCTGGAAATAGCTAATACAACGGCTGCCAATGTGCCGGGAAGTGTTCTCCATATTATAACTCGCTTGGTTGTCTGCCATTTTGTAGCGCCCAAAGAAAGCGAAGTTTCTCTCAGTTCGTTTGGAACAGAAGAATATAACTCTACCATTAAGCTAACCAACAAAGGCAATATCATAATCCCCAATACAATGCCTCCCGCCAAAGTGGTATATCCCGTAGAATAATCTACGAAAAACGGAGCTAATTTATTGGCTATCCAGGGAACTACAACCAGCGTTCCCCACACCCCATAAATAACCGACGGTAGAGCCGCCAATATATCCAAAGCAGGGAAAACATATTTTTTTACAAACGGTTTAGCATATTCCGTTAAAAATACGGCAGTCAGGATGGCAATAGGAAAAGCCAGAACGATGGCAATAAAAGTTACCCAAATCGTCCCCATTAAAAAGGGAAAAAAACCAAATTCCCCTTTTAATGGTTTCCAACTGCTTGACATGAGCAAGTCTTTCAGAGCGTGATCCTCCAAGATAGGACTCGACTTTAAATAAAGCCCTATCGCCATTCCTGTCACTAAAAGCATGGAAAGTATGACAAGAAAGAACATAAACCCTCCTGCCGCTTTATCCTGAACAAGTCTGTACTTCATATTACCTTCTTTCTTATTGATGAAATGAAATGTAATCGAACCTCATCAATAACTGCGTTTTACTTTTCTTCTTTTGTTTCCGTTTGTTGTTCAATTCCCAATTTTGAAAGCGAGGCGTCCAATTTATCTTGCGTAATACTAATATAACCAAGCGGAATATTTAATTCCTGTCCCTTGGTAAGGATGTATTTTAGAAAAGCCAACACTTCGGGTTTTACAGGTTTTCCTTTTGATACAAGATAAAGTTCTCTTGCAGGAGGCGAAGGGTATTTTCCTTCAGCAATGGCTTTTATGACGTCGTCTTTTGTTTCGTAAAAAGATTCTTCAGGGTCAATTTGTCCATTACCATTAACGTCTATTGGAAAGATAACCAAGTCCTGATTGGGTTTGCGCGTTTTTTCGTCGTAAGCGTATCCCAGATTGTTATATCCTGTTCCTAATATGTCTTTTTGAACTGCCATAGCAAGTCCGGGGTCTCCAAAAACGGCTGTTCCTGTCAAGTCTTCCTGTTTTCCGCCCATCCAGGCAGCATAAGTTTCGGCAGCGCCGCAAGCGTCGGAACGTGTGAATATATGGGCTGAGGTATTGCCTTTTCTCCCTAAAAACTCTTCCCATGTCCAATTTTTCTCTTTCATCCAAAATTCTTTTGCCATTTCACGGGTTAAGCCCTTTTGCAACAATTCATTTAACAGTGGATTATTGGCGTTTAAAGTCGGAACCACCGCATCAATAGCTACTCCGATAGCAAAGGCGCCTTTTTCTATCTCTGTTGCATATACTTCTCTGGAAACCATTCCCAAGTCAACCATATCGGATAATACATCCGTCATTCCTTTACCTGCTCCTCCTGCGGATATGTCAATTCTAACAGCCGGATTTGCCTGTTTAAATTCGTCAGCCCATTTTACAACCAGCGGATACAATGCAAATGCTCCCGAAATGGTAATCTCTCCTTTTAGTTCGTCTTTCTTTTCCTTTGACTTGCCGGAATTACCGCAACCGGACATAATTCCTACGATTAATGTACTTAATAATGTATACGTTATAACTCTTTTCATTTTTTATCTGTTCTAAATTTACTAATATATAATCTCTTAATCTAATATTTCTTAATGGCTTAAAAAAATTACTTTGCAAAGATACATAAAAAATCATGTTGCGTATTATATTTTTTTCCAACAGCATACCGACTGACTGATAATTAATTAATCAATAAACAAACAATTATACTATCAAATAAACGAATTTATTTTATCAATTTTTGGACGGAAAAGAGAAATTTCCATACGAATAAGCGAGTAAAAAGACGGACATGAAAGCACGATAAACGAAGAAACAGCAGAAAAATTATCGCATCAAACATTGAAATTTGAAAACAGAATAATTCCATTCCCGCCCATACTATAGATTACTGATTTAGACGGAAAAGAAGCGTATTAAAAAACGAATACTACTTCTTGGATAAAAGGTATATA
>JAISDH010000240.1 GCA_031264975.1 Bacteroidales bacterium | reverse complement strand
CATTTTTCCAAGCTGTCTATAATCTTTCTTCGAATGTTCTTCGATTTCGCTTCGAATGTTCTTCGAATGTTCTTCGAATCCGCTATAAGCTCGCTTCGAATCCGCTTCAATATAGATTCAATATAGATTCGATATAGCTTCGATATGGCTTCGAGAGAACCTCGAGATAACGATAAGAAGAAAAAAGGAGAAAAAGGAGAGAAATAAAAGGCAACAAGCAATAAGTAAAAACTCGTCCACTTGCCCCATTCGTCCCACTTGTCCCATTTGTCCCATTTGTCCCATTTGTCCCATTTGTCTCTTTTGTCCCATTTGTCCCATTTGTCCCTTTTATCTCTTTTATCCCATTTGTCTCTTTTGTCCCATTTGTCCCTTTTGTCCCATTTGTCCCATTTGTCCCTTTTTGTCTGCTATCAAATTTACTTTCTTCTTCTTTTCCCTTTTTTTGTCTGAATCAGGAAAGAAAAAGGCAGCAAGCAACAGGCAACAAGCAGGCAAGCCAAGAAGGGCGAAGGCGCGAAAGAGCGAACGGACAAAGGGATTAACGCAGACAAAAGAGAAATCTGCGGTCATCTTTTAAAATCCGCGTCATCTGCGTGCTACTCGTGGTATTCTGTCTCTTGATTCTTTTCGACCGAAAAAAGTATAAGCAAGGAAGTCCGGATTGAAATTTCAAATTCGTAAAAGACGCGGAATGTTGGACTTCGAAACGCGGACTTTTACCATGAAATTTCTTTCGTTTCTCCTTGCTTATAACAATAACAATAAATTTAATATATATATCTGGAATATAATACATATCGCGTATTATATTCTGTTTTTTCTAATCTTCTTCTGTTTGCGATTCTTCGTAAGCTTTCAATAAGACGCTCTGAACGTCGGTTGGAACTTGTTGATATTCGGAAAACTTCATTCCATAAGACGCTCTTCCACTCGTGATAGAACTCAGAGAAGTAGAATATTTATTCATTTCTGCTAAAGGCACTTTTGCGCGTATCTTTTGGAAATTACCGTCGCTGTCCATACCCATTACAACAGCTCGCCGACCTTGCAAATCGGTCATCACATTGCCCATATTTTCTGAAGGTACGAAAACTTCTACATCGTAAATAGGCTCTAAAATACGAGGTCCTGCATTTTTAAACGCTTCTCTAAACGCATTACGTCCCGCCAATTTAAACGCCATTTCATTTGAATCTACCGGATGCATTTTCCCGTCATAAACGTTAACAACAATATCGCGTGCATAAGAACCTGTTAGAGGTCCTTCTTCCATTTTTTCCATGATACCTTTTAAAATAGCAGGCATAAATCGAGCGTCAATGGCGCCTCCAACGATACAGTTATTAAATATCAGTTTTCCTCCCCATGTCAAATCATATTTTTCTGTTCCACGAACAGGATATTTGGTTTGATTAGTCATTCCGTCGAAATAGGGTTCAATCAACATGTGCACTTCCCCAAACTGACCGGCGCCGCCTGATTGCTTTTTATGTCTATACATTGCTTCTGCCGACTTCGTAATGGTTTCGCGGTACGGAATTTTGGGAGAAATATATTCAATTTCTATTTTGTTTATCTTTTCGATAATCCATTTGATAATATTCAAATGTTGTTCCCCTTGTCCGGAAATGATTGTTTGTTTCAATTCTTTGGACTGTTCCATTAAGAAAGTCTGGTCTGTTTTTCGGATTTCGTTTAAAACAGAACCCAACTTTTCATCATCCGACGAGTTTTTTGCTCTCACTGCCGTACGAAATTTTGGTTCGGGATATTCGGTTGGAACAATTACGTCATCCTGGTTTTTAATAGAGTTAAGCGTATTTTGAGTAAAGACGTTCTTTAATTTAATGGTTGCCGCAATATCTCCGGCTACTACTTTTTCTACTTTTTCCCGATTTTTACCCGCCACGCACAACAGTTGAGAAATGCGTTCTTTTGAACTGTTTGCTCCATTTACAACATCCATACTTTCGGTTATTTCACCTGCGTACACTTTGAAAAACGAAACTTCTCCCACATGAGGTTCTACCGAAGTTTTGAAAACAAAAGCAGACATAGGTTCGCTTGGATTACATTTCAGTTCTTTATCTTTCGTGTTTTTTACTCCGGGCATTTCGTTAGGAGCAGGGCAGTTATTTTTGATAAAATCCATTATGCCGACAATTCCCTGGTCTGTTTTTGCTGCGCAACAAACAACAGGAAATATTCCACGATTGCGAATCCCAAATCGTAAACCCTTAATAATCTCCTCTTCGGAAAGCGTTCCTGTTTCAAAAAACTTTTCCATGAGAGATTCGTCATTTTCAGCGGCATTCTCTATCAATATCGCTTGTAATTCGGCAGCCTTGTCCATTTCGGAAGCAGGTATATCTTCAATCGTTACTTTACCTCCGTTGATTGGATATTTCAGCACTTTCATTTGCATTAAATCAACCACGGAGTCAAAACCTGTGCCTGCATTAACAGGGTATTGAATGATTGTAACATTGTTTCCGAAATTTTCTTTCAATTGATGAATTGTTTCGTCAAAGTTTGCCTTATCATGGTCTAACTGATTGATTGCAAACAAAAGTGGAGTATCGGATTTTTTAGCCCAACGCCATTGAATTTCAGTTCCTACTTCTATTCCTGACTGAGCATTTACCACCATTACACCGGCGTCCACAACACGCAAAGCGCCTACAATTTCACCAATGAAATCATCAAATCCGGGGCAATCAATCATATTAATTTTTACTCCGCCATATTCTGCATACAATACGGTGGAATAAATAGAATTTTGACGTTCAAGTTCTATTTCTCGATAATCAGAGGTCGTATTTTTGTCTTCTACTGTCCCTCTGCGACTAATAACGCCGCCATGGAATAACATAGCTTCTGCCAATGTTGTTTTTCCTGCCCTTGCTCCCCCTAAGAGAACGATGTTTCTAATTTCATTTGTCTGATATATTCTCATTATTACTAAATATTTTTTAATTTTAGATAGATGTTCTTATCACGGTATTATACAGAATAATAGTCTGATACGAATATGTTTAATCTCTTTTATATATTCTCAACAGAATCGGCAAAGATACAAAAAACTGCAATACAAAAACTTCAAAACAAAATTTTTTACGAGGAATGAATAACAAAAAAAAATTATTGGCATTCATATTGTTTTTTTTAATACTTTTGAACTTTCTATTTGTATCTAATAAAATATAGTAATATGAGAGATGTACCAATTAATTATGATGTTGTAAAACAGAAAATTAAAGAGAGTGGAATAAGAAATATAGGCACTGCTTCTATTCGCGAAATAAAACGTTTGATTAACGAAATAGAAGATTCTACAGGGAAAAAATTCGTTCGTATGGAAATGGGGATTCCGGGTTTACCTCCTGTACAAATTGGAGTAGACGCCCAAATTGCAGCTTTACAGAACGGAGTAGCAGCTATTTATCCGGACATTGAAGGTATACCCGAACTCAAGACCGAAATGTCTCGTTTTTGTAAGAATTTTTTAGACATTGAAATTTCTCCTTCTTCATGTATTCCTACCGTTGGCTCTATGCAGGGAGGTTTTTCTATCTTCTTGACATTTCAACGCCTGCGTAAACAAAAGGACACAACCCTGTTTATTGACCCGGGATTTCCCGTTCAGAAGCAACAACATCGTATTTTAGGAGCTAAGTATGAAACTTTTGACGTTTATAATTACCGAGGTGAAAAATTAAGAGAAAAGTTGGAAAGCTATCTATCAAAAGAAAATATTCATTCCATTATTTATTCAAATCCCAATAATCCTTCGTGGATATGTTTTACAGATAAAGAATTACGGATTATTGCAGAGCTTGCAATAAAATATGACGCCATTGTCATTGAAGACCTTGCTTACTTTGGAATGGATTTCAGACAGGATATTTCTACGCCGGGCAAACCTCCTTATCAGGCGACGATTGCAAAATATACGGATAAATATGTATTGCTTATTTCGAGTTCCAAAGCATTTAGTTATGCAGGGGAACGTCTCGGGGTAATGGTTATATCGGACAGTTTGTTTAGAGGGGTTTATCCTGATTTGATTCCTTATTTTGGAACGGACAGCGTAGGCAGAGCAATGGTTTATGGCGCAGTATACGCGCTTAGTTCGGGAACGTCGCATTCTGCCCAATATGCAATGGCTGCCATTTTAAAAGCCTGTAATGAGGGAACATATAACTTTGTTAACGAAGTAAGAGATTATGCCGAAAAAGCGCATATCATGAAGAAATTATTCCTGGATAACGGATTTAAAATCGTTTACGACAAAGACGAAGATAAAGAACTTTCCGACGGTTTTTATTTCACGATTAGCTATCCCGGATTTACAGGGGAAGAACTTTTGGAAGAATTTCTTTATTACGGTATTAGCGCAATCTCTCTTTCAATCACCGGAAGTGAACGATTGGAAGGCTTACGGGCTTGCGTTTCTTTGGTAAAGCGGGAACAATTTCCTGATTTGGAAGAAAGATTAAAAATGTTTCATGAAAACCATAAATAATTATTAGTGGTTAGTTATTAGTGATGAATGGTTAATATGAGATTAGAAAAGATGAAACAAAAAAGGGCGAAAGGGAAAAAGGACGAAAGGGCGAAGGGGCGAAGGGGCGAAAGGATAAATGGTGCGTTATACCTTGTCCCTTGTCCCTTGTTCCTTGTTCCTTTGTTATTTCTGTTTATGTTGTCGTCATGCAATACGCAAGGGGATAAAGTTTCTGTTGTTCAATCGGATTCTTCTTTATTGGTAAAGTATGCCACCGGATTTGCCGTTTCCTATTTTCCGGATTATAAACGGGTGGAAGTATTTAATCCGTGGAAAAAAAACGCTTCTTTGGGGATATATTATCTGGTTTCGGACAATTCCGTAGAAGTACCTCAAGATGGTATTTCTTTGCAAGTTCCTTTAAAAACGTTGGGGATAACATCCTGTACGCACATTGAATTTTTAAATCTTCTCGGAGCGCTTTCAACGGTAAAGGGTGCAAGTACGCCGGATATTATTTACAATAAAACATTGCAACAAGCGTATCAAAAGGGAGAGTTAACGCACTTGGGAGACGCCTTTAAAATTGATTTTGAAAGACTGCTCCTGTTACATCCGGACGCTTTGATGATTGCGAGTTATGGTAATCAGAAAGATGAAAACACCCGTCGATTGCAGAGCGTCGGCATAAAACTGGTTTATAACAATGAATGGACGGAAGAATCATTATTGGCAAGAGCGGAATGGATTAAATTTATTGCGGCTTTCTATAACAAAGAATCCCTTGCCGATTCTATTTTCCAAACAATAGAAGACAACTATATACAGATTAAAACACGGGTAAGTCAGGTCGCTAAGAAACCAAGCATTATTTCCGGCGGAAGTTTTAAAGGAACGTGGTACATGCCTTCGGGAAAAGTATTTATATGTAAATTGTATACCGATGCAGGAGGCGATTATTTCTATGCCAACGATACAACAAAAGGCAGTTTACCTTTGAATTTTGAAACCGTATTACTGCATCAGCAACACGCGGATGTATGGCTGAATGCACAAGCAAATTCAATAGCTGAATTACTTGCGCAAGACGAAAGACATGAATTGTTTGACGCGCTTAAAAACAAACGCGTATACAGTTTTAATGCCCGATCAAATAAACGGGGAGCAAATGATTTTTGGGAAGGGGCGGTGGCGCACCCTGATATAATTTTATCGGATGTTATTTGGGCGTTACATCCTGATTTAATACCTGATTATCGCCCGTTTTATATCAAGCAATTAAAATAAAATATGTCCTTGCGGAATCGTAGATTATTTATTGTCCTGTCCATTTTATGCCCCGCCTTGTTTTTGGCGGATATTCTTTGGGGAAGTTTTGCCATTCCCTTTACCGCTTTATTCAACAAGACCAGTGCGTATTATGACATAATACTTGATTTTCGTTTGCCCAAAGCCATTACGGCGCTTGCAACCGGTTCGGCTATTTCGCTGGCAGGATTGATTATGCAAACGCTTTTTCGTAATCCGCTGGCAGAATCTTACGTATTGGGAGTAAGTTCCGGCGCAGGATTGGGAGCTGCTATCTTTTTAATGGGCAGTTCTTTTCTGCCGGTTGTATTGGAACAAAGCGGCTGGGGGTTAATCATTTCAGCTGCAACAGGAGCCACTTTGAATTTATTATTGGTACTTGTTGCTTCTTTTAAAGTACGACAAGCGGTATCGTTGTTGATTATTGGAATCATGGTTGGACAAATTTCAGGTTCTTTAATTAGTATTTTGCAGAATTACAGCAGTCCCGACACTCTAAAATTATATACTGTGTGGATGTTCGGCAGTCTGGCGGCAGTAACATGGACATATATGAAAGCGATGTTACTTGCGGTAGCTGTGGGAATCATTATTGTTTTGACTATACAAAAGTCATTAAACGGGCTTTTATTGGGAGAAAATTATGCGCAGGGATTGGGAGTTTCCATTCGACAAACGCGGATATTTATTGTGCTTGCAACGGCATTGCTGGCAGGAGCAATTACTGCATTTACAGGACCTATTGCCTTTATAGGGATAGCCGTACCTCATTTTGCCCGCAGGTTATTTCGCACTTCCAATCATCAAATTACCATTCCGGCAACGCTGCTTTGTGGCGGGTGTTTACTTTTATTGTGTGATATTTTAACGCAGATAATTGTAAAAGGATATACGCTCCCGATTAACGCTATTACGGCTTTGGTTGGGGCTCCGGCGGTGATTTGGATTATTTTGAAAAATAAAAAATAGAACGCATGTTACTAAAAACGCAAGCGCTAGCAATTGGGTATGGCAATTATACGGTACAACAAAATTTAAATCTGACTGCCGAATCGGGCTGTTTAATCTGTTTGATTGGCACAAACGGTTCCGGAAAATCCACGCTCCTGCGAACATTGGGAGGATTACAAAAACCATTACACGGAAACGTCTCCATTAATAGACAAACGATTTCTGAGTTGTCTCACATTCAACGCTCGAAAATATTTTCATTGGTTTTAACAGACCCCATTGAGGATGGTAACATGACTGTTTTTGACCTTGTTTCATTGGGACGTTTTCCGTATACGAATTGGGTAGGAACTTTGTCCGAAAAAGACAGGCAAATCATCACAACCGCTATTACACAAGTAAATCTGACTTCAAAAATCAATACTTATCTACACGAAATATCCGACGGAGAAAAACAACGGGCAATCATCGCCAAGGCATTAACGCAAGACACTCCTTTGGTTTTATTGGACGAACCAACAGCGCATTTGGATTTACCCAATAGAATTGAAATTATGTTACTTCTTCAAAAACTTTCCATCAATACGCGTAAAACCTTTATCCTTTCTACTCATGAGTTGGATTTAGCAATGCAAATGGCTGATAACATTTGGCTGATAAACACTTGTGGCATTGAAACCGGTATCCCCGAAGATTTAATGTTATCCGGCAAACTGCAACAAATCTTTGGCAATGATTCTTTTTACTTTGACCAACGGGACGGTCATTTTTCCATTTATCATTTATT
>JAISDH010000234.1 GCA_031264975.1 Bacteroidales bacterium | reverse complement strand
AATATGGATGAAAAACCCATTGTGGTAGGAATCACGCAGGGAGATATTAATGGAATTGGTTACGAAGTGATTATAAAGACGCTGACGGATGCTCGGATGCTGGAAATCTGTACGCCGGTGATATATGGTTCATCAAAAGTTACCTCATATCATCGGAAACTTATTAAAAACAGCGGCGATTTTTCTTTTCAAGTCATTTCTAAACCTGAGCAAATTTCCACAAAAAGAACCAACATCTTTGACCTTACAGAGAAAGAAATCAAAATTGAGATAGGAAAATCAACCGCTATCGCCGGAGAAATGGCGCTTGCTTCTTTGGAAATGGCTACCGAACATCTTGCTCAAGGAAAGATAGATGTATTGGTAACCGCTCCGATTAACAAGTATAATATTCACTCCGAAACATTTGCTTTTGCCGGTCATACCGAATATCTTGCCCAAAAGTATAATAGCGATAATTATTTGATGCTCATGATTACCGAAAGATTAAAAATCGGAACAGTAACAACTCATTGCGCTATCTCTGAAGTACCTAAAATACTGCGAAGAAACCTGATTAAAAATAAACTGGAAATCCTCGCTACAGCGCTTCAATGTGATTTTATGTGTACCAAACCCAGAATAGCCGTTTTATCGCTAAATCCCCATGCGGGAGAAAATGGCATGTTTGGAAAAGAAGAACAAAATGCAATCATTCCCGTCATAAAAGAAGCTTATAGCCAGGGAATATATGCTTTTGGTCCCTTTGCGGCAGACGGATTCTTTGGGTCGGGGCAATATGTGAAATATGATGGAGTATTAGCCATGTATCACGACCAGGCAATGATACCGTTTAAACTTTTGTCGGATGAAAAGGGAGTCAATTATACTGGCGGTTTGCCTTTTATCAGGACGTCTCCCGCACATGGGACGGCATACGAAATAGCAGGCAAGGATTTGGCTTCCCCTGATTCCTTCCGCGAAGCTATTTATTGGGCTTGCGATATTTTCCGAAATAGAAAACAAAATCAATACCCGGACGAACAGAATGACGAACAAAATGACGAACAGAATAAGGAGATAAATATTACCACGACATAAAAAAAATATATGTATACGATTTCAGAGATAGCAACTATTGTAGATGGATTATTATATGCAAATTTCGATAAGGATTATCTTATTCAGGATTTGTTATACGACAGTCGGAAGGTGCAGGGGACAAAAAACGCTTTGTTCTTCGCGTTGACAACCACAAAAAACGACGGACATAAATATATTGACAGTTTGTATAATGGAAATGTCCGTAACTTTATTGTTAACAAAGATTTTGGCAATATAAAAAACTATTCACATGCAAATTTTATCGTTGTTGAAAATACATTGCAGGCGCTGCAACAATTAACCAAATATCACAGGAAAAAGTTTTCCATTCCGGTAATTGGAATCACGGGGAGCAATGGCAAAACGGCGGTTAAGGAGTGGTTATATCAATTACTTTGCCCCGATAATAAAATTGTATATTCTCCCAACAGTTTTAATTCACAAATAGGCGTGCCGCTTTCTGTTTGGAACATGTCGAAAGACGACCAATTGGGCATTTTTGAAGCAGGAATATCCAAGCCCGGTGAAATGAACGCTCTGAAAGAATTTATAGAACCAACGATTGGTATTTTCACCAACATTGGTTCTGCTCATGATGAATCATTTATGGACGTTAGACAAAAAGTTGGAGAAAAACTGAATCTGTTCCGAAACGTAGAAACGCTGATTGTTTCAAGCGACCACGGTCTTATCATGGAAGGACTGACGCGAACGGAACTCCCTAAGAAGATTCGCCTGTTTACCTGGAGTAGTCGTAAAGAAGATGCGGACTTAAAAATTAACAGCATAGAGAAACGTTCCAATGAAACCTATATTCAAGCCGTTTATCAAGGAAATACGATTGCCATCACCATCCCTTTTGTTGATAATGCGGCGATAGAAAATGTTATCCATTGTTGGGCGACCATGTTGTTGCTGGGTTATTCCAATGAGATTATTGTTGAACGCATTGCCCGACTGACCCCCATTGCCATGCGATTGGAAATGAAACAGGGTATCAATCGTTGCATGATTATTAATGATACTTACAATTCGGACGTCAATTCTCTGCAAATTGCCCTGGATTTGATGAATAGCCAACATCAGTATCAGAAAAGAACCGTTATTTTGTCGGATATTCTTCAAAGCCGGAGTTCGGAACATATCTTATATAAGGAAATTGCAACGTTGCTGAAAAACAAAAACATTCATCGTATTATTGGTATTGGAGACGCTATTTGCCGTCAAAAGAACAGTTTTTCTATCGACAAGGAATTTTACAAGACTACGAATGATTTCTTTGCAGACTTTGATGTAAATAAACTCGACAACGAAATAGTTCTGATAAAAGGCGCTCGACGTTTCAATTTTGAACGAATATCCAATTATTTAAGTCTGAAAGCGCATGAAACTGTTTTGGAGGTAAGTCTTCCCAATCTTATTAAAAACCTGAACTGTTATAAAGCATTGTTAAAACCGAAAACAAAAATAATGGTTATGGTCAAAGCCTTTGGCTATGGCGTAGGGGA
>JAISDH010000228.1 GCA_031264975.1 Bacteroidales bacterium | reverse complement strand
GATAGATACTGCAGCAGATGAAGGTGCAAAAAGAAGATGTCCATTTCTTTTTAACATTTTAGAAGCAATCGGAATAATAACTCAAACAACAAGAGAGATTGAAATTAACTGTTTTGTTATTTCCAATCAAACAATAATGTTAAAAAATAAAGAATCGGATTTTTCTGAAAGGATAAATAAACTCTATGATTCCCTTTGCAAAAAAATAGATGTAAGTTTCAGTAATGAAGAAATATCTCTCTTAAAAGAAGCATTTGGTAAAGAATTTATGACAGAAAAATACTATTTGAACAATTTTGTTAAATTGATAACTGATAAAACTTTATATGTATTTTTTGAGGAACACGACTACACCTTTAAAAGACTTGCAGCGTAATTTCTCAGGTCTTGATTGGGTAAAAACATACGAGGAAGTAATATATTTCTATCAAAAAATGAAACCTCTATATCCACCTCGTTACGATGAAATTACTCAAATGTGGTGTATTGACCCTGAATATGGTCTGTCGGGATTTGCTTTTGATCATTTAGATAGTTTTCAAGAAGCAAAACGAAGGACAATAAATTATGGCTTTGAAGTAGCAGTTTTTCAAAGTGATGATTTTATCCTTGAAGGTGGTTTAGATAGCGAAGATGTGTTTAGAGATGCTTCTCTAATAGGTTATACCAATGATGTAGAACTTTTAAATTATAACGAAGTATGTAATATGATTACAAGAACGGAATGAGCACACATCGTTTCTTTGCCAACAGGCATGAGGAGGCAATCTGGCTATCCAAAACCAATAAATACTATTTTGATTTGGATGCAGTGCGTGTTCCTTTTGATGAAGAAACAAAAGCAATGTATAAAAAAGACAAGCGCCTTAATCCTGAGAGCATAGAAAAAGGAAAAAACCCGACCAATGTCTGGGAAATCGGCAGATTAAACGGTAATTCCGTAGAACGGGTAGGACACCCGACACAAAAGCCGTTAGAAATCATTCGCCGTTTTGTTCGTGCATTATCTTACGAAAGCTCAATAGTGCTTGGTTTTTTCGCAGGTTCAGGCATAACAGGGCGGGTATGTATTGAGGAAAATCGCCATTCAATTATGGTAGATGCCGATGCATCATTAACTGCATATTTCAAGAAGCATATCGAAAATATGGGAACGAGTTTTTTTCAAAAGCCTTATCAGATTATCAAAGACGTGGATATAAAAGAATTGATTACACAAATGAAAGAACAAAGCGTAATGATTGATACCCCCGATTTTTCAGAAGATTGCCAGGAAGAAGAGAGTGTTGCAACTTCTCAACGGGAAAGAATTGTTGCGCATGAAGTAGCAGCAAATCACAGTGAACGTAAGGAAGAATTAAAAATGTAGCGTTATATCCAACAGAATAATTGTGATATATGATTTGACACTTGATTTCGTAGTAATGTAACGAATTATACTCCTGATGTAATTTTATTCGTCCAAAGGCGTAGTTTGTAGTAGAGACGCGACGCATCGCGTCTCTACTACAAACTACGCTGGCTTCTTATAGATTTATTTTATTCCCGTTAGGGAATATCTCTCGGTAGAAAACAAAACGACACATAATATTTGCATTCCTACGGAATGCAACCTACACGTTATATGTCTATGTTTCTAAATAATCGTGATAATATATTTATATAATTGTTGTTACCTCCGTTATCTCACCAGATATCAAACATATATATCTTTCTAAGACCTATATTAGTTGTTTGAAGACTTATATTAGTTGTTCGAAGGCTTATATCAGCTATTTGAATATCTATAGTAACAGTTAGAATGCCTATAACAATGTTTAGAACGTCTATAACAGTAGTTAGAACATCTATAACAGCAGTTAGAATATCTATAACATCAGTTAGAACGCCTATAACATCAGTTAGAACGCCTATAACAGCAGTTAGAATGCCTATAACAGCAGTTAGAATGTCTATAATAGCAGTTAGAACGCTTATAACAGCAGTTAGAACGCCTATAACAGCAGTTAGAACGTCTATAACAGTAGTTAGAACGCCTATAACAGCAGTTAGAACGCCTATAACAGCAGTTAGAACATCTATAACAGCAGTTAGAACGCCTAACATGTAGATACAGAGCAAGAATCACGTAAGTTGCAGAGGACAGTAAAAGAGGAAAAGAGTAGGGGAGTAGGGTAGTAAAAAAAGATGGGCGAATAAAATTATCCGCCCATACACGTAAAATGAAATACTTTATTTTTATCGACACTCACTGCATATTGTATTTTTGGCATTTAGATTTTCACGGATTAAATAAGAATAGGTTTTAATCTCATTACAGAACCGTGTTTTATTTTTCTTTGCTGCCAAAGCACATGCAATGTCAAATTTTTTGGACATATAATTGTATTCGTCAAGACTGTACAAGTTCAGGTAAGTAAATACAAAGTCTTCGCTTATGTCTGGGTTGTTTATATATGGATCCATTGTTTTTCGGGCAAATTCAAAATCACCGTATTCAATAAATGTAGAAGCAACGTCATAAGCCTGTTGCCAATCTGTAATGGTCGGCAGAGCTATTTCTTTAATCTTTTCGTATGTCGTTTCCATCAGTTTTTCATCGGGATTTTCGCTGGCGTTGATATAGTCCAATATTTTATATTGAAGCGCAATGTTAACGGCGTTCACTTTTTTAGGGTTAGATTTTCCGATAGGAGTATTGTAAATCCGGTCTATTTTACTTTGCCAGGTAGTGATTTGCGAAGTATTTGCAATATCAATATCATCAACAGAACAAGCCAAAGCATTAAATTCGCAGATAGTATTTTTTGCATTCAATTTTGCCAATGCAATTACTTTTTCCATATTGTCGGAAGATAATCCTCCGTCGAAAAATGAAAGCATATAATATTTATTGGTCAGAAATGGAAGCATTTGAGCCGTATTAGGAATTTCCAACGCCTCAATTAAAGATTTTTGGTAAGCGCCTTCTTCCACTTTTTTCATCATATATTTTTGAATCGCAAATGCCAAAGGCAAATTTCCGGCAGCCAGCGTTCTGTTAAACTTGTTGGTGATAAATTCCTGTTCATACTGTTGACTAACGTCGTAAGTCGCATTTATACGAATATGCGCATAACGGTGTTTGGCAAGCATGGGTTCAAGGTCTTTCTTTATTTTTCCTTGATTTAATGTTGCCTTAATATCTTCCTTTGATTTGCTTGACAAGTGTTTGTATTGTGTAGAAACAATATCCTGCAAGAACAAATCCCAACCGTCATTCAAATGAATTGCGTATGGAATATTGGCTACATTTTGCAGTTGTTCCATGGCAGAAACAATACTTTCGGAACGTTTTTTCTGAAGTTCTAAATTTGCCTTATCATTCCCTTCCAAAGACGTATAAGCAGTAATATAAATAGAATCAACGATAAAACGAGATTCCTTTAATGCGTCGATAAACGGTTTAATATCGGAGGCTTCATACACAGATTTATTACGTTCAAAAGGAACTTTAAATTCCAAAACGGTTTGTTCCGGTTCGGGAACATAGTTAATCGTTGTTTGAATCCCATTTAAATCAGGAATTAAGCTCGTTTTCGCTTCATAACTGATAGTTGGTTTCCTGACGTCGGTCTTTACAATCGTTCGACAAACCGATTTCTCTTTTATAATAATCAAATTTACGTCAAAAGGAGCTTCTACCGTACTTGGAGCCGTACCCAGGTAGACGCGAATCCCTTTTTCTTTTTTATCTGTAAGTTCATTTTTCTTGAGCATCTTTTTAAAGGTCATGTATTTGGGCATGGAACCTCTGTTATAAAAATTATAATTAAAGTTGTTTGCTCCGTTGCAAGGCAATTGAGAATGTTGAACAAAATCAATAGCCAATCCGTCCTTATCCTTGCTGATAATACGTTTCAATGCTTTAAGATTGGGATGAACAAAATAAACGTCTGTTCCTTTTATTTCCAGATTACTTTGGAATAATTCAATATTTCGTACCTGACATTTACGACATACTTTTTCATCATAAGGTTTCAAACCATAGAATTTTCGGCTATAAACCGTATTCTTATACGAAACGTCTGATTTATTAAAGGACAAATCATTCCCGAGTACGATAGAAACATAGCAATACTTATTGTAAAAATCTATATTACAACCGACGCCGACAAATGTATATCGTTTATCAAGGAGCGTATTGACCGTTTTTTTATTTTTCAGCAAAGAAGAAATAATTTCCGTAGAAATGTCCAGATAGCTGTATTCTTCAATACCCTGTGTAGCCTTCGCTCTGGTTACGAGTTCGGTTACGCGTTTACTTCCACCTGCGCTTACTGAGCGAAGTTCAGGCGTTAGAAGCGCTTTTACGACATTGGTATGGGTTCTTTCTTCTTTTTTAGCCATAAATTCCGATTGCAATTTTGCCGCGTTTTCCAAAGCCTCATTATATAATAGAGAATCGGCAAAATTATACTGTTTTCGCGCTAAATTTATCACATCAATAACGCAGGCGTCTATAATTGCCGGGTCATAATCTATGGGATTAAAATTCCATAAATATTGTTTGTTTGACTTTAGAGATTCCGTACTAAAGTCATCATATTCCGTTGTCTGTGCATTACAAACCAAACAGGAAAATGCGAATATCGCGTAAAAACTTTTTCTTATAAGAATAAAATATTTTCTCATTGACATCATCGTTTTTTTAGAAAATGATAGAATAATTGGTTATGAAATAAAATATGAGCAAAGGTAATAATTTTATCAATAGCAAACGAATTTCCGTGGTATTTTTTTTACTTCCCATACATATTTTTTTTATTCATCTATTAAACATTAAACCTGATATGCAGTATATCTCCGTCATTTACAACATAGTTTTTCCCTTCAACGGACAATTTTCCTGCTTCCTTACAACGTTGTTCCGAACCGAGTTGCATCAAATCTTCATACTTGATTACTTCCGCGCGAATAAAACCTCTTTCCAAATCGCTGTGAATGACTCCTGCCGCTTGTGGAGCCGTCATTCCGTGCGTAATTGTCCATGCACGATTTTCCTTTCCACCTACGGTAAAAAAAGAAATAAGGTTCAAAGTTCGATATGCCGAACGCAACAGTTTATTAACGCCGGGTTCGCTCAAACCCACGTCTTCCAGAAAGATAGCTCTGTCTTGGGCGTCCAATTCGGCAATTTCCGATTCAAGTTTCCCAGCGATAACCAATATTTCGGCAGAAGAATCTTTGAAAAATTCCTTTACCGCTTCAGAATATTTATTTCCAGCCAGAACCGAATCTTCATCCACATTACATATATATATAGTTGGTTTTGCAGTAAGCAACATCATATCGGCAACTACTTTTTGTTCATTTTCATTGACGTTGAGTGTTCGGATATTTTGAAAATCTTCCAGGTGCGCCTTGTATTGATTCAGTACTTCCAATTGAAACCTCGCATCTTTATCTCCGACGCGCGCTGCTTTTTCCACTTTCTGCATTTTGCGTTCAATTTGTTCCAAATCTTTAATTTGCAACTCCAAATCAACTGTTTCTATATCTCTTACCGGATTAATACTTCCGTCAATATGCGGCAGATTAGCGTCTTCAAAACACCGCAAAACATGAATTAAAGCGTCGCATTGTCGTATATCACCCAAAAACGAATTACCGATACCTTCACCCGTACTTGCCCCTTTGGTCAACCCCGGAATATCAACAATTTCGACAGAAGCATATATCAATTGGTTTGCCTTAATGATTTTATCTATTTCCGTCAGCCGTAAATCAGGAATATCGCAGACGCCCATATTGGATTTTCCCGTACTGAAAGCAAAGTTAGTAACCGTTGCTTTCGTATTAGACATACAATTAAACAGGGTAGTTTTCCCTGAATTTGTAATACCTATAATACCACATTTCAGACCCATGATTGTTTAGAATTTCAAATTAATATCTTCTACCGATTTTATTTCCGGAATATTTCTTTTCAGAGCGGCTTCCACGCCTTCTTTGAGAGTTATTCTACTATGCGGGCAACATCCGCAAGCTCCTTGCAGTTCTACTTTTACGACATTATCCGATGTTAATTCAACAAATCGAATATCACCTCCGTCTGCCAGCAAATGGGGACGAATCTGATTAATTACCTGTTCTACTTTTTGTTTTAGTGTAAGTTCCATATATTATACTGATTTTATATTAATTTATTATTGTTTTTATCTTTATTTTTACTATTGCAATAAATAACAAAAGAATGCCGAGTAACGGTTACATTATATACATTTTCTATATTTTTGATAATTTCATCAATTCTATCATCCGAAAATTCGATAAGCGTATCAGAATCATTCATGCAGATATGATTATGGCTCGTCCGGAAATGCGATACTTCATATCGAGGAAATCCCTCTGGAGAAAAATGCTGTTTAGTTATCAATCCTGCATCTATAAAAACTTTTAGTGTCTTATACAACGTACTACTGCTCAAAAAATGTTTTTTACTTTTGAGATATGCGCGCAAGGTTCCAACCGTAAAATGGTTTTCAAAGTTATATATTGTATGCAAAAGGAGTTTCCTTTCGTATGTACTCCGCAAATTATGTTGGTCCAGATATAGCTGAAAACGATTAAAATATTCGTCAAAATTATAATCGGAATCTAAGTGTTCGTTCATAAATAATATGTTAGTATATATTATACATTCACAAGAATTATTATTTTTATTTTATTTCTTTACTTCAAAAATTGAAGACTTGCAAAGATACACTTTTTGAAATTCGTTTCCATAAATTTCAAAAATTTTCCGCAACAGATAATAAGTAGATGTTTTACAAATAAATAAA